>NZ_CP144374.1:1332500-1632500 GCF_040451425.1 Thermodesulfovibrio sp. 3462-1 | reverse complement strand
ATGAAGTAATGCCTTACTGTGATGGAGTTGCCATGATAACTGGAATTTTAGGGCAGAAAGACATTGAAGGAACAGTGAAAAAATTCAATGAAATTTTAGGAGAAAAGCCATGACAAGAATTGAGTTAGCAAAAAAGGGAATAATTACCGATGAAGTAAAGGAAGTTGCAAAAGAGGAAGGTATCTCTCCTGAAATGCTTTCTCAGAATATAGCAGAAGGAAAGGCAGTTATAACAAGGAATGTTCTTCGTCATATAAAGCCTCTTGGAATAGGAAAAGGGTTGAAAACTAAGATAAATGCCAACATTGGAACATCCAAAGATAAAACAGACCTAAAGGAAGAGCTTGAAAAGCTTGATATAGCTGTCCAGTACGGTGCTGATGCTGTAATGGACCTTTCAACAGGAGGTCCTCTCACAGAGATGAGAAGGGCAGTCATAAAGCATTCTCCTTTAAGCGTTGGTACTGTTCCAGTTTATGAGGTTGCTATAAGAGCGATTGAAAAATATGGAAGTATAGTAAAGATAACCGTTGACGATATATTTGATGTAATTGAAGAGCATGCAAAGGATGGCGTTGATTTTGTAACAGTTCACTGCGGTGTCACCATGAAGATTGTGGAGATGCTTAAATCTGGCGAAAGAGTTTTACCAATTGTAAGCAGGGGAGGCTCAATCCTTGCAAACTGGATGTGCTATCATGGAAAAGAAAACCCTCTTTATGAGCAGTTTGATAGACTTCTTGAGATTGCAAAAAAATATGACCTCACACTCAGTCTTGGAGATGGATTAAGACCCGGATGTCTTGCTGATGCAACAGATAAATATCAGTTGCTTGAACTAATAACCATTGGTAAACTAAAAGAAATAGCTGTATCAGAAGGAGTTCAGTGCATAATTGAAGGACCGGGGCATCTTCCTTTGAATCATGTGGAGACAAACATTAAACTCCAGAAAAGCATATGCAAAGAAGCACCTTTTTATGTTCTTGGTCCTCTTGTAACAGACTGTGCAATGGGTTATGATCACATTGCAGCAGCAATTGGTGGCGCTCTTGCAGGGATGTATGGTGCTGATTTTCTGTGTTATGTTACCCCTTCAGAGCATATAAGGCTTCCTAATAAGGAAGATGTAAAGGAGGGTGTAATTGCCTCAAAAATCGCTGCCCATGCAGCAGATCTTGCAAAGGGTTTACCTCAGGCATGGCAGAGAGACAATAAAATGGCAGAAGCAAGAAGAAACTTTGACTGGCAGGCTCAGATTGCTCTGTCTTTTGACCCTGAAAAAGTAAGCTCCATGCGAGCTGAAAGACCACCTCTTCAGGATGAAAAAGTCTGCAGCATGTGCGGTGAGTTTTGTGCAATTAAGATTTCACGAAGGGCTGTTGAACTTTGAACCTAATTTGATATAGATTTTTCAAGGTTTTACGATTTTAAAACGATAAAGATCAGCCCTAAACTGATAAAGTCAGGAATAATTCCTCTCCGATGACTGTTTTACTCTGTTGCTTGAGTTTTATTTTTTATTCAACAATTTATCTACCTTTACTGCAAGATCATCACAGGCTTCACTAAAAGCTGTTTCAAATGCATAGTTAGTGGGCGGCATTTCAGCATTTGCTTTTCCTTCTCCTTCAAGCTCTACTGGACTGTCATTAACTTGAACCTTAGCATAAACATTTCCCACAATCTTTGTTCCCCAAAAATTATACCCTGTTGTCACTTTTGTGGGTGTTAATTTAATAACTATCGCATTAGGAGATATATTGTTTGCTTCATCTTCTCTTAAAACAGCATAACCAATAAGATTATTTCTTAAAGATTTAACAATACATGTCGAAATATCGCCACTCACTAATACCTCAGTTCTAATTCCTTTCTTAAGTGGGGCTGTAAACTCAAATTTCTCAACAATGATTACCTTTTCTGCAAATTGGGGATTGATAACGCGTCCTGTTTCCCATTGTACTTTGGTAGTTGAAGGTGCACAGCCATAAATAAGCAATAAAAAGAAAAGAATACATAAATTGAAATACGATTTCATTTTCCCTCCTTTTTCTTTGTGCTGGGAGAGTATCCCAGCACTTTATCTGTTTTATAGCTTATCTTAGAACATTCCCCCAATCTTACTTGCGATGCTTTCTGCAATTACTCTTGCAGCCTCATTTTTGTCAATGTTTGTCTGTTGTGCTGTGCATACAATTTTAGTTCTATAAATCTGCCAGTTGGTGTTTATCTCCTGAGTGGTTTTTATTGTTGTAGCTGAGCCTGTCTGTGCATTTGTTACCATTTGCCCTGTCACTGGCTTATCTGTTTTCTCCCTTAGTTCAACATCAACAACTCCAGCATAGGTTTCAACCTTTAGTGCTTTCCCTATAAGTGCTCCACCAATCCCGCCAACTACTCCACCAATAAGTCCCAGTGCAATTGATGTATCCCTTGACTGGCCTAACCAAGCTCCTGCTCCAGCTCCTGTCAGAGCTCCTTCAACTGCCCCCTCACGGGTTCCAGTCTCCCTGTAGTAATCCATGTAAAGCACATTAACCTGAATGATATAGCCTGCTTGTTCAGGGTTACTTACCACCTGGTAACCTTTTGCAGTAAGTCTACTTGATATAAGATTTTGTAACATTCCTGTGTCAACTTCCTGCATATCAGAAGTGTTGTTAACTGCTACAAATACTGATTTGTTTTTGGCTTTTGCTATAGGGTCAAGAAATATGGTATCAGTCATCTTAAGCTTTACTTGCATATCACTATGCTCAATAGCATTAATCATCTGTCCACAGCCTGTAAGCTGCAGCATAAAAAACATTACCAGAATGACTGATAAAGCTTTTAAAGCTAAATTATTTCTCATAACTTCCCCCTCGAGTTAAATCTTAAACTTAATGTTTTGATGGGTAAGGCCTTAGCCTTCCCATTTTGTAGCCTAAAAATTAAGTGTTAAAGCACTACCAATCTCAGTTGAGTGATTACGTGGTTCTATCCAACCCCGACCTAAAGAATCATATGTTACCTCAGAATCCTTGATCTTCCAGTATTTTACATAAGGACCAAATGAAACTGCCCATCCTGTAAATTTCTTTTCAACTTGAGCACCAGCTCTTAATCCGTAACCAGACTTCTGAGTGTTTGTGATGTCTTCATATCCTGGAACAGAACTAAGATAGGTTTTTACTTTACCTCTTAAGAAGATGTCGTATTCTGCGTAAGCCTTTGCTGTCCAGTCCTTTGTAAAGTCATAAGAAAATGCAACTCCAACTGGTATGTAGTAGTATCTTATCCAACGTTCATAACCCCAAGCACCAGTAGAAGTTTGCTTCCCAGAGGAGTCATCAACCAAACTGCGGTAGCCAAATCCTGTGTAAGGTTTAATTTTCGCTTCTGGTGTAAGCTGATATTGAAGTCCTACCAAAGCTCTTGCCTCAAAAAGTGTGTCATCGATTCCGTTCATGTCACCACTTATAGGTGAAGAGTAATCAACTCTACCTTTTGCAAGTTTAAGCTCTGGACCCACAGTAAGTTTCAAATCCTTTGCAACATCAAACTTTACTTCTGCTCTGCCTGCCATTCCATAAAACCAACCTTTTTCTGTCATAACACCAGGCTCTTTGTAAGTAATGTGGCTTATTTCAGGTCCAACCTGTGCTTCAAAATCCACTGCGTAAGCATTAACACCTACAAGCATAAGAAGTGCTACAACCAGCAATGAAAGTTTTTTTCACTCCTTTTCACCTCCTTTCTTTTTTATTTTTTAATTTTAGAATTAACATATAATTTTAAAATTAACATAATTTAATTAGCAGAAACAAGTAAAAAAATATTGCCAAAATATTGCCAAAAGGTGTCAGCACAAATTAAGTTTAATTTATTCGACTTTTGTTAGCTTCGGCAAAACTTTTCTTTTTCTGAATTCAGAAAGTTCAAGATATTCAGTTGCGTTATTTTCTGGTTTATTCGTAAAATCAAGCATCTTTTTGAGTTCTTTAAGTCTGGGAGTCTCCCAAAGGGATGAAATCTCTTCGCCTGCATTGCTTATAATGTATTTTTCAAAAGCCTCTTTAAATTCTTTTATCTTTGAAGTGTTATCTTTTCTAATCAGATGCTTTTTCAGTAGTTCGTTGAATTCTTTTTCATCATAAGATATTTCCACCTCTTCCCATCCTGTGCCATCTTTGTGCCAGTAGAGTTTGTAGCCGCGGATTGGATTGTCAGAATTATAATGGGCAAGGCTTTTAGGATGGTCCTTAAGATTTTCAGGTCTTTGCTCAAGATAGTTCTGAAAAGATGTTGGTTTTGGTCCTGAAAGTATCTGTGGGATTGAAGTTGGCATAAGGGCATCCTCTGGATTTCCAGCAAGATAGGCATCTTCAAAAAATACCCTTGAGGCGTGTTTTTTCATTCCCATACTTTATAAAATTTGAAGTCTTCATATCTCTTGCCTGTTTTTTCAATCATTTGGCGTGCCTCACATTTGAGTATCTGTCTGAATCCTTTTGCTGGTGTAATGAAATAATCAAAGCCTTTTTTGGTTAAAATTCCAGCAGACATTTTATATTGAGTTTTTTTTACTACTTTTATCAAAAGAACTCATATGTCTCTGATATTCTTTGCGTAAACTACTAATATCTGCAAGTCCCCTATAATACAACCTTGCATCCTCAAAAAACCCAAACTTCCTTTGTTTCAAGAAGGGCTGATTCAATTACTCCACCTGTGAAACGGTCTATCTTGATCCTTGTCTGAACCTCTTCAGGATAACCCTCAGGGACTGTCTCTTCAATAAGAATCCTACCTTTTTTGCAGTTTTCTTTTCTTCTTCAACATCTCCAACAGAAGGTCATAGGTATTTCCCTTTTCATTTTTGTCTTCCTGAACTGAAAGAGGAACAGGGTAATAATGATAGTTTCCATAAATGATATAGGCATTTGTAATCTTTAACTCTCATTTCAAAAACCATCTGTAAAAGGTTTCATCTTTATGGGCATTTTCACCAAGCTTTCTTTTTTTAATATATTCATTTGCAAACATGCCTCTCAGACATGTTTCAGGAATGTAGTCAAGGGTTGACACCATGTTTGGATCACCTGTATTTGAGGCAAGAAGGAGTGGGGAGAGTGTTGTTATGCAATATTTTATTGCTTGCATAAGACCTCCAGTTGAAAAATAAAGTGGGGCTGGGTTTTCACTTCCAGGTCTTTCAACTTTGATTCTCTTTGAAATAATGTATTTTTCTTATCTGTTCAAGACTTCCTGACACAGGCACAGTTACAGGCTTTCCATCTGATACTTTTTTCAAAAAGGTTTAATTCTTTCAAGTTATCCAATAGCACTGGCAGGGATTATCCCGGGTATATGAATAAGCAATCGCAATGTCCATTGTTTTATAAATTCCAGAATTCTATCAGGCTCTTTTTGCCAAGTCTTATAATATTCTTTGAAAACATTTCATTTTTAAGGTGGCTATCATAAATATCTTCGAAGACTTATTAATTCATCAATACTTAGCTGAACTTCTTTCCTAAGGTCATCTGTCATCGGTCCATCAAGATATAAATCTTCCTGAGACAATAGAAAAATCAATTTCGCTTCCTAAGAAATTTTCCTGACTTTATCAGTTCAGGGTTATATTGCTACTTTTTCTTCAAGTCTTTGAATTCGGGTAAGCATATCATCAATAACTTTCTTCTCTGAAAGAGCTTTGTTTAAATCAGTTCTTATGTGAGAGCTTATTAAATAAAGCTCATCAATCCTCTGGTTAGTGTCATCAATTCTTTTGTTCGTATCGTCAATACGCTTGTTAGTCTCATCAATTCTTTTGTTAGTCTCATCAATACGCTCAGTATTCTTCATTATTTCTGTTTTAAGCTCTATCCTGAGTTCATCAATTCTCTTGTTGGTTTCATCAATTGCTTTTCTAAGTTCTTTAATTTCGTTTTCCATGCTGTTCTGTCTTGCAATAAGAGCTTCTAAAGCAATTCTAAATCCACTCAACTCACCTGTAACAGAAGCTCTGAATTCCTTGAATTCTTCCTTTATTTCTCCCATTATCATGTCCCTTAGTTTTTCTGCTATTTTTTCCCATTCCATAACTTTCTCCAAAAGTGTCATTCCAATGGATTGATGCCTTAAGGGAGGCATAAGCCTCCCGTACGTATTAATCAAGTTTAAAACTTAGCTGAAATACACCTGAAGTAGCTGCCATATAATCTGCTGTTCCTCTTATACTTCCTGCACCCGCATTCCCATCATCGTATGTTCTGTCAATTGCCTGACAAACATCGTATGGTACATTTTGAAAATGTATCCAATGAGCAAGTAAGGGTGTTCCACCAGCTACAGCAGGCATCGTATAATAGGACACAGCAATAGCTCCTCCATATGCATGACGAGGATTTGAAAAACCTGATCCTGTTAATATATTAGCTAACCTCAATTCCGCCCAGAGGTCACATTGCTCTGTTCCTGTACCAGTGCAGGCAAAATTTGGAGCAGTAGAACCAATTCCCACTGCTATTAATCCATTACCATCTCCATTCGTTACAGATGGCCATCTTCCCTTAGCATTAGGATCATCTCCTGGATAATAGTTGTACTTGTCATAATAAGTATAAACAGCTGCTAAAATTTCGCGATACTGATTGTAAGCTCTTTTTATCTTTGCATTATTAATCAGCTCCTGTCCTTTAAGCACAGCACCAATAATAATTCCAATAATTACCAATACAATTGCAAGTTCAACCAATGTAAAGCCTTTGCTGTTTCTTAAACTCTTCATAACCTGACCTCCTTTTTGTTTTTTCATTTTGCTTCTGCAAATTCAATGCCACTTCTCCTCTTACAGGAAATTGCAAGCCCATACGCTTACCAAGGCTAAGAGCTTGCCTGTCACAGGTAGTAAAAATGTCATTTCGTTGACAGGAGGTCGGTTGCGCCACTTGGGAAAGCCATAACCACCATGGCGCCCATATTGGCAGTCATGGCACCCTTCCTCCAGAGTTTCTCCCCACCCCCTTTCTGATAAACTTTTCAATGGGTTGCATCAAGCCTTGAAACTTTTTGTTCTATTATATTTCAATTTTAATAAAAAATCAATTACATTGGCAACAGATTTTTCGTTGATTTTCAAGGATATTTCGAGATAACAAATCCTTTGTTTTAGTATCGTTGCTTTTTCCTTTATTTTTACAAAATCTTTTTTTGTTGTGATAAGAAGTTCAGCGTCTTTGGCGAGTTTTTCAATTTTTTTAAGTGTTTTTTCAGTATATTTTTTATGGTCGATAAATTTTTTCTGCCCGATAATTTTTAAATTAAGCTCTTTAAGACAGTTTATAAAACCCTGAAAATCAGCAATTCCTGCAAAGGCAAAAGCTTTTTTACCGTATGGTTTGATGTCTCTGCCTTCAGAGTCTTTTATCCCTTCAATTTTTAATGGTGCAAAATGTATTTCCTTAAATCCAATTTCAGTGAGAGCTTGTTTAAGTTTTTCATTTTCTTTTTTTGTTATAAATATCATGTCTGCCTCAGAGATTTCATTGATTGGAGATCTTAAAGCTCCAAAAGGAATCAAGCGAGCATTTCCAAAAATCCTGATTCCATCAATAAGTAAAATATTCAAATCCCTGTAGAGCCTCCAGTGTTGAAATCCATCATCAAGAATAAAAACAACTTTGTCTTGCTCATTAAGACCGAATTTTTCAATCGCATAAATGCCTCCAGTGTGTCTATCAATGCTTTTTACAACTTTCAATCCATCCATAGCCATCATTAAAGGTTCGTCTCCCACATCATCTGCATTCATATCTTTAGATACAACTGTAGGACCTTTAAGTTTTCCCCTGTATCCGCGAGTAAGAATAATGGGTTCATAGCCTGCCTTTTTTATTTCCTTTGCAAGGGCTACTGTAAAAGGTGTTTTTCCTGTTCCGCCAAATGTCAGATTTCCAACACTTATTAGAGGAAAGGGAAGTTTTTTTTGGTAGGTTAACTCTTTCCTTTTTTTGCGAAGATAAAAAAATAGATAAAGCCTTTCAAAAATATTCATTTTTCCAGAAAACACCATTTATGAGTTTAATAACAGGCTCACTTTCGTAAAATTCAATTATGTTAACGCAGGCAAAATCCTGCTCAATTCTGAAAATGTTCTCAAGAGGCATTCCAAGAAGATTACACAAAATTACTCTGTTTATTCCTCCATGAGCTGTGATAAAAATCTGGCTGTTTTTATGTGTTTTTATAATCTTTTTTAAAGCTTCCTTTGCCCTTTTACTTACCTCTAAGGTGGATTCCCCTTCTGGAGGTGAAAATCGCACAGGATTTTGTCTCCATCTTTCAAAATCCTCAGGATAAAGGGATATTATTTCATTTATGCCTAAGCCTTCCCATTTCCCAAAGCTACGTTCTTTTAAAATCTCTTCAGCTTTTAACTTTAATGAAAGAGTTCTGCTTAAAATTTCTCCTGATGTAAGAGCTCTTTTAAGAGGGGAGGAATAAACAATCTCTGGTTTGAGTTCGTATTTTTTTACATGCTCCTTTAAAAAATGTGCAACTTTTTCAACCTGAGCTTCTCCTTCTTTGCTTAATGGAACATCGATGTGACCTTTATAAACTTTTTTTGCTCCCTCTGTCTGCCCATGTCTCAGAAGATAAATAACCAATGTTGGATTCATCAGTATTCAATACCTCTTCTTGCTTTTATCCCAATGTCAAAGTAGTGTTTGATTTTTTTCATCTCTGTAACAAGGTCTGCTCTTTCAATAAGCCATTCTGGAGCTTCTCTTCCTGTGATTATAAGCTCTGCATCTCTGGCAAGGTCAATAAGCTTTTGTGCCTGCTCTTTTGAGACTAAACCTGTATTTAATCCCACAGTGAGTTCATCAAAAACTATCAAATCGTAATGTTGTTTTTTAATAAGAATTTCAATCTCTTGGATACATTTCATTACAACATTTATTTGAGAAGGTTCTGGCTTTCCATAAACAAATCCTGTGCTACAGCGGTAAACTTCAATAAGTTCTGGAAAATTTTTAAATATCTCAAGCTCTCCAGTGTGAGCACCTTTTATGAATTGGACAAAAAAAACTTTTAAACTATTTCCAATTGCTCTTATGGTAGCTCCTACTGCTGCTGTCGTTTTACCCTTTCCATCACCTGTGTATACATGAATCATAGGCTTGCCCCTAAGATTTTTGTCAATCCCTTTTTAATAAGACTTACAGCAATAGCACTCAACAGAAGTGCCATTACCTTTGCAAAAGCTTTTATTCCGTAAATTCCCATAATTTTTATTACAAACTCTGCCTTTTCAAGGATTATCCATGCTATTAAAAGATTCAGCAAAAGCGAAAAAATTACCACTGAATATCCATAGTTTCCTGCCAGAATAATTAGAGTGGTAAGAGTTGCAGGACCAGCAAGCAGAGGTGTACCAATCGGAACAACTCCGAGGGTATCACTTATTGTAAGCTCCTTTTCCTTTACTCTTAAAATATCTGAGATTGAAAGAATTAATAAAAGAATTCCACCTGCAATCATGAAGTCTTCAAGCTTTATTCCAAGCAGAGAAAATATAAAATTCCCAAGAAAAAGAAAAGAAGTTGCCACTAAAAAGGCTGTAATTACAGACTGCCTTGCAATGTGTTTTCTTTGAGCATCCGGGAGACCTTCAACCAGAGAAATATAAAGAGGTAAAATTCCAGGAGCATCAATTGCAACAAAAAGAGGTATAAATGTAAGTAAAAATGTTTTTACGATATCCACTTATTCCTTTTCTTCTTTTTCCTTTTGTTTTTCTTCGTCTTCTTCAGTTTTCACTGTAACATCTTTTACAAAATCCGGGCATTTTTGCCCTGCTTTAAGGGAAAACTGTTTCTGGCATGTTGCCCTCCATGCACAGATAATACACATTGGTTTTTGCTCTGCCATTGCTACCTCCTAAGGTTTTATTACTTTTTTAGCAACTTCAACTACCTTTCTTGCACCTTCTATGGCTTTTAATGCATCAGCCCGGGTAAAATAGCTTTTTTCATATATTCTTTTGCGAGCTGATGAGTTGTCATAATTCAATTATTTCTCCAAATTTATAATCAGGCTTTAATTCCCAATAATATCCGCCTTTAGTGTAAATTTTCCTTGCACCAAGAGTTTTTAGTTTTATTTTAAGTGTTTCCAGATATTTTTTGAAAAAATCATTTTTGTCATACAAGATTTTTACATTTTCTGTCATGTCAAGAAATAGAGGACTTCCAGTATACACTTCTTCTGGAGTTTTAAAAACTGGGGAAAGCGTTATATAAATCCCTTCTTTTGAAAGTTTTATCATATCTTCCTCAAGGTGACTCTCTATGTTTTTTATAAATTCTTCAACTCTTTTTACTCTTCCTTCTGGTAAGTTTTCTGCAACGATTAAAATATCAATATCGCTATCAGGTCTGAAAGTATCAGAAGCAACAGACCCAAAAATAACCATGCTAATAAGTCTGTCACCGTAAAAATTTATTATTTCTTTTGAGAGCTTTTCAATAAAATTGTAGTATTTTTGCCTGTATACCATACTTTATTATACCTTAATAGTGTTTGAAATATGATTTTTTAAAAAATCTTTCATCTCATTCATCAATTTTTCTGCAATTTTAACTCTCTCAAGATATGACAATTTCCATTGGGAGATTGTATTGAGAAGCTTTAAAACTCCCTGAGACAGCACATGAGATTGTCGGTTAGAGGAGCATTTTTTACAGATTACAAAACCATCTGAATAAAAGGATTCTCCATCTAAAGAAACACCGCAGACTCCACAATGCCTGAAATCAGGAAGATAGCCGAGAATTTTTAATGTTTTTACTTTAAGAAAAACTATGTAAATTTCTGCGCTTTGAGTCTTTTCCATAAAAAAAAGACTTTCTAAAAAAAGAGAAAAAAGTTCATGATTTGGCTCTCTTTTTGGAAGAATGTCTAAAAAGAGTCTTAAAACCTCTGACAGCTTTAAAAAGAGCTTGTAATTTTCTCTGATTTTCTGAAAAGGCTGTATTATGTCTGATTGAATTATTTTCTGAAGTTTGTCTTCTTTTCCAATAAAAGAGATTCTTGCATAGGTTAAAGGTTCAAAAGAACTTCCCCAGCGACTTTTTATTTTGCGAGGGCTTTTTGCAAAAAGATTTATTAATCCAAAATCTTTACTAAAATAGGCAACGATTAGATCTGCTTCTGCGTAGTCTGTATTTTTGAGGACAATTCCTTCAGTGGAATAAATCACTACATTATATTGCCAAAATCTTCTGGTTTAAGATTTTTGAGCCACTCTTCAAGCTCATCAGCTTTTCTCAACTCAAAGATTCCTTCCTCAACAAATATTGGTGCTTGAACCCTTAAAGCAATTGCAACAGCATCAGAAGGACGAGAGTCAATTGCTCTTTCTCTTACTCCATCGTGAGCATAAATAAGAGCATAATAAGTATTATCAATTAAATCAGTTATCACAACCTTTGTAATGCGAACTTCAAGCTCATCAAGAATATTTTTTATCAAATCGTGCGTTAAAGGCCTTGGAGTAAGAACTTTCCCTAATGCAAGTGCTATTGAGTCTGCCTCTGGTTTACCAATCCATATTGGAAGTGTTTCATTCCCATCTATCTGCTGCAGTAACATAATATACATTCCACTTCTTGGATCAAAAAGCAATCCTTCTACTTTCATCTCAATTAACATCTCAATACCCCAGTGATTTTAATATTATATCTCTTTGCCTCCACTTTTTTCTAACCTTTACCCAGACCTCAAGAAAAACCTTTGTTCCCAAAAATCTCTCAATATCAAGCCTTGCCTCTTGTGCAATCTTTTTTAACCTCTCACCCTTTTTCCCTATTATAATAATTTTCTGACCTTCTCTTTCAACATAAATATTTGCTCCAATGTGGATCAGTTTTTCTTTCTCATCCCATTTTTCTATTTCAACAGCCACTGAGTAAGGAATTTCATCATAAGTGTATTTCATGATTTTTTCTCTTATGAACTCACCAACCATGAATCTTTCTGCCTGATCAGTAAGCATATCCTCTGGATAAAGCTTCGCAGAGTCTGGAAGATAAGAAATAATTCTTTCAAGCAGGCGTTCAACTCCATCGTTTTTAAGGGCAGAAATTGGAATTATTTCTTTGAATGAATGTAAATCTTTGTACAGATCTATTAATGGAAGAAGGCTCTGCTTTGAGATTGTGTCTATTTTGTTAATTGCAAGAATAACAGGCTTATTGAGTTTTTTTAGTTTTTCAATAATTGAAAATTCAGTTTCAGAAGGGTTCACTGGGTCTACCATAAAAACTATTAAGTCAACCATATCCATTGCCTGATGAGCTTCTTTAACCATGAATTCACCAAGTTTATGTCTTGGTCTGTGAATTCCTGGTGTGTCAACAAAGATAATCTGAGCATGGGCAAGATTTTTTATTCCAATAATTCTATTTCTTGTTGTCTGGGGCTTTTCCGTGACAATGGCAATTTTCTCTCCAACAACTGTATTCAGAAGTGTTGATTTACCAACATTAGGTCTTCCAATTAATGCAACATATCCACATTTCATCTAAGTTCTTCCAATGCTTTGCGTATTCTATTAATGCCTTTTGACAGATTTTCCATGCTCGTTGCATAGGATATTCTTATATATCCTTCAGCACCAAAGGCAGAACCTGGCACAACTGCTACAAGGGCTTTTTCAAGTAGATAGATGCTTAAATCCATTGATGAATTTATTCCGTTTTTTCCAAGAATTTTTTCTATATTCGGAAAAGCATAAAAGGCACCTTTTGGCATTTTGCAGGAAATGCCTGGAATGCTGTTTAACTCTTTCACAAGATGGTCTCTTCTTTTTTCAAACTCCTGACGCATCTCAGCCACACAATTCTGAGGTCCTCTCAATGCTGCAACTGCTGCTTTCTGGGCAATGGAGGTTGGATTTGATGTGGACTGACTCTGTATTTTTGTCATGGTTTTTATAATCTCTTCTGGTCCTGCTGCATATCCAATTCTCCAGCCAGTCATTGCATGGGATTTACTCAATCCATTTACAACGATGGTTTTATTTTTAACTTCTTCACTTAAAGATGCAATACTTATGTGTTTTCCGCCATCATAAATCAATTTTTCATATATCTCGTCAGAAATAATGTAAAGGTTGTGTTTTAAAGCAATTTCTGCGATCTCTTCCAGTGCTTTTTTTGTGTAAATGAAACCAGTAGGATTTGATGGTGAGTTAAGAATAATTGCCTTTGTTCTGGAAGTAATATTTTCTTTTAAAATCTCTACAGAAAGCATAAAATCATTGTCTTCAGTTGTTTCAACAATCACTGGTTTTGCATCATTGAGAAGAACCTGATCAGGATAAGAAACCCAGTATGGAGCTGGAATTATTACTTCATCCCCTGGACCAAATAATGCCTGAGCAATGTTATACAAAGAATGCTTTGCTCCACAGGACACTAAAATATTTGCTTTTTCATACTTTAATCCATTGTCTCGCTCAAGTTTTTCAATTATTGCCTCTTTAAGCTCATCAATCCCGCCAACAGGAGTATACTTTGTAAAACCATCTTTGATTGCCTTTATTGCAGCTTCCTTAATATGTTCAGGTGTGTCAAAATCTGGCTCTCCAACTCCAAAATTTATAACATCCATTCCCTTTGCTTTTAATTCCTTGGCTCGGCTGTCAACAGCAAGAGTTGCTGAAGGTTTAATTTTTTTTGTTCTCTCTGCTAACATACTTCCTCCCTAATATATTTTCTTTTTGCATGGCTTCCTAAGGAAGTTAACACTTCATATGGTATTGTCTCTGCCCATTCTGCTATATCCTGAGCTGTAATTTTTTCATTTCCTAAGTCTCCGAGCAAAATCACCTCATCATCCACTTTTACCTCTCGGATATCTGTAAGGTCTATCATTGTAAGGTCCATGCAAACTGTGCCCACAACTGGCACTTTTTTCCCTCTGACAATAACCTTTGCTCTATTAGTTAATTTTCTGAAATATCCATCAGCATATCCCACTGGAATAACTCCAATAACGCTATTTTTTTTGGTTATAAAAGTTCTTCCATAACTTATTGGTGAACCCTTCGGAAGCCTTCTTATGTCAATAATTTTTGTTTTAACTTTCATGCATGGTTTTAATTCTTTTTCAAAGTTTTGACCGTATCCATAAAGCATGAGTCCTGGCCTTACTGCATCAAATAAAGCCTCAGGATATTTGATTCCTTGAGAGTTTGCAATGTGGAAAACAGGGCTAATTCCAAGATTAACAATGCATCTTTGAATCTCTTTAAATTTTCTTATCTGTTCTGTTGTCCATTCTTTGTTTTCTGCCTCTGAAAGATGACTCATGACACCTTCAATTTTTATATTTGGTAATTGAGCAATTTTTTTAATTGTTTCGCATGGTGCATTATAAATTCCAAGTCTTCCCATACCTGTCTCAACTTTAACATGAACAGAGAGATTAACTGCTTTTTTGTGAGCCTGTTTTGAAAGCAGCTGAGCCTGTTTAAAATCAAAGACCACTGGAGTAAGATTGTATTTAAATATACCTTCCACTTCTCTGTCAAAGAGAACAATAATTTTTGATTTTATTCCTGCTTCTCGTAATATGGCAGCTTCTTCAAAAAAAGCCACTCCAAAGGCAAAGCATTTTTTTTCAAGAGCACGGGTAACCTCTACTGCTCCATGTCCATAGGCATCTGCTTTTACAATTGCTATTATCCTGCAGGATGGATTAATTGGCTTGACAATAGCTTTAACTGTATGAAAGTTGTGAATTAATGCTTTTAAATCTATCTCTGCTTCAAGAAGTCTCACATTTATTTTTTCTCTTCATCCTTTTTTGGAGTTACATCAATCTCGTCCTTTTCAGAGGTTGCTTTTTTAAAGTTCCTTATAGCCTCTCCAATTCCTTTGCCAATCTGTGGTAGTCTTGTTGCTCCGAAAAGAATAACCACTATTATGAGAATAAGCATTAATTCCTGTGTTCCTAATCCAAACATTTTTTGCCTCCTTTTTCAAGAAATTTTAAATCTTCTTCTGTGTTTACATTAATAAAAGATAACCCTTCTTCATCTAAATTTGCAACATCAACTGTCTGAGCATGCACATCTTTAATAAGTCTAATCATGCTGAGCTTGTCTTCTTTAAGTAAATTTTCTAATTCATTCAGCATCTCTTTTGAATAAATCCCTGGTAAAGGATAAATTTTTTCATTATAACAGCCAACAGTTATGTTGTTTTTTTGAGAAATATGTTTTCCACCAAGAAAATAGATGATTTCTTTTTTAACAAAAGGCATATCGCAGGCAAAGGCAAAGACATCGTATTTTGAGTTTTTCAATGCAACATGAATTCCTGCCATTGGTCCTTTAAAAGGATAAATATCTCCAATGAGAGGTACTCCAGTATAAAAATATGCTTCAGGAAAGTTTGTAACGATGAAAAGATCTTCAAATATTTCTTTTAAGTTTATGAGAAGAATTTCAATAAGCCTGCGGTTATTAAAAGAGAGTAAACATTTATTAATTTTCATTCGTGAAGATTTTCCACCAGCAAGTATCACACCTGTCAGAGGCAGCTTAGATGACAATTGCACCGAGATATCCTACAACTTTATCATAGTCTCTGCTAACTTCAGCAGAGGTTGCATATTTAATAATTTGAACTTCCTTTGCACCAAGAAGTTTTGTTGCCTGAAGCATTACTGTGGTGGGAATTACTCCACACATTGATATTCCATGCTCTAATACAGTGTTGTAAACTCCCTCTGGATCAAAGGCTTTAATTTTTTCAATTACCAGAGCATCAACCTTTCTTGCAAGATCATCTGGTAAATAATGGCTCATATCTGTGCTTGCAATAACAATAACTTTATCTTTAAGAGTGAGTTCTTCCACTGCTTTAGCAATGCCCTGTGCTAAACTGAGACAGTCTTTAAGTGAAAGCATTTTTAATGTTATCGGCACAATCTGAGCCTGAGGATTGAGTTTATAAATAAAAGGAAGCTGCACTTCCAGAGAGTGTTCATAAAGATGAGCCTCCGTGTCTTCTGTAGCAGAAGATTTTTCCATGATTTTTTTTGCAAGTTCTTCATTTATTTTTAAACTTCCAAGAGGAATATCCCATTGCCCCTCGGTCATCAAAGAAATCTCTGCTCCATAACCAGTATGATTTGGTCCAAGAAGAATAAAGGTTTCCCGAGGAGAAATTCTTGAGTATACTGAACCTGCTACATGACCTGAATAAACATATCCTGCATGAGGACATATGGCACCACGAGCATTTACTTTTGCCTGTGAGGGCATGTATTCTTCCATTTCATATAAAAGTTCTTTAGGATTTGATGGATAAAAATACCCTGCAACTGCTGGCTTTCTTCTGAGCATTTTACACTTCCTCTTGTATTTCTGTGCCTGTGTACATGTCTGTATAATCAAGGAATCTTGTATAATCATCCAGAAAAGTAAGATACACAGTGTCAGTAGGACCATTTCTCTGCTTTGCTACTATTATTTCAGCTTTCCCTTTGTTGGCAGTGTTTTTCCTGTTGTATACCTCATCCCTGTAAAGGAAAATTATTACATCTGCATCCTGTTCAATTGCACCTGATTCTCTTAAATTTGCCAGAGTAGGTCTTCTATCAGAAGTTTTTTCCACTGAACGGTTAAGCTGAGAGAGTGCAATGACAGGAACTTTTAACTCCTTTGCCATAGCTTTAAGTGAACGGGATATATCAGCTATTTCCTGCTCTCTTACATCATATGAGTTTCTACTTCGCATAAGCTGAAGATAGTCTATGATAACCAATCCAAGGCTACCTTTTTCCATTTTGAGCCTTCTTGCTTTTGCCCTTATCTCAAGAACGCTCATCTGAGAAGAATCATCTATGTAAATTGGAGCTTCACTGAGTCTTACAGCAGCATCAGTAATCCTTTCCCAGTCTTTTTTACTGATAAATCCTTTCCTCAAGCTTGTGGAATTTACCATTGCAATGCTACTGAGAAGTCTCATCGCAATCTGCTCTTTTGACATCTCAAGGCTGAAAAAGGCGACAGGCTGCCCAAGTTCTACTCCCACATGCTGGGCAATGTTCAATGAAAAAGCTGTTTTTCCCATTCCTGGTCTGCCACCAATAATTATCAAATCCCCTGGCTGAAAACCTGAGGTTAACTCGTCAAGGTCCTTGAAACCTGAAGGAATACCTGTTATTACTGCCTTTTTCTCATACATGCTCTCTATTATCTTGAAAGTATGTTTCACAACATCTTTCATATGATAAAAGCTTGTATTTGTTCGTTTTTCTGAAATTTCAAAGATTAATCTTTCAGCATAATCAATCATTTCCTCAGCATCCTCAGGCTCTTCATAAACCTTTGTAACAATCTCTGTGCAGGCACGAATAAGTGCCCTCAATAAAGCCTTTTGTCTGACAACTCTGGCATGATATTTTATATTTGCTGCTGTAGGAACTACTGTGGTAAGATTTCCTAAATAGCCAACTCCACCAGCCTCTTCAAGCTCACCCTTGTCCTTTAAATGTTCTGTAAGAGTGATGAGGTCAATTGGCTCATTTTTATCAAAAAGTTCAAGCATTGCCTGATAAATTTTTCTGTGTCTTTCGCTGTAGAAATCTTCTGGTGAAAGTATTTCAATTACTTTAGTTATTGATTCTCCTTCAAGAATTATTGCTCCCAGCACAGCCTGTTCAGCCTCAAGACTCTGAGGTGGTAGTCTGAGGGCAGTAGCATCTATTTCCTTTAAATAAGCCATTATTCTCCTACAACATTAATCTTTAATTTTGCACTGACATTTGAATGGAGTTTAACCTCTACTTCATGCTCTCCCAATCTTTTTATGGGCTCTAAGATGTTGATCTGTCTTTTGTCAATGGAAAAACCTTGATTTTGTAAAGCTTCTGCTACATCTTTTGCTGTAATGGAACCAAAAAGTTTCTGGTCTTCTCCAGCCCTTGCTTTAATTATAAGTTCAAGAACACTGAGTCTTTCTGCAACTGATTCTGCATCCTGACGCTTTTTCTTTGCTTCTTCTTCAAATTTTTTCTTTTGATACTCAAGGGCTTTTAAGTTTTTCTCATCAGCAATTAATGCAAGTCCTCTTGGCAGAAGATAGTTTCTTGCATATCCATCTTTTACATTGATAATCTGTCCTGCTTTACCCAATCCATGAACATCTTCTTTGAGAATTACCTTCATTACTGCCTCCCCACAAAAATTTTTCACTTAAATATATCATACCATATGCACAAACAAGTATAGGAAGCCTGACTATTTTGAGCTCAGTTCTTTAATGATTTTCAATAATGATTTTTTTAATTCAGTGTCAGAAAAAAGTTCTGATTATTGAAAATAACCGACTTGTAAGAGAAGTCTTAATGGAGTATCTACGGTTCTTCGGCTATGAAGGTGAAATTGCTACATCAACTGTAAAATCATTTTCAGACTACAAATTTATTATAGCTGATTATACAACAATAAAGGAATGGAATCTTCTAAAAGAAATAGAGAGCATAATTTTTCATAAACCTGTGATAATTTTATCTACCTTGAACTGCCCTGAAGAAGAAATTTTCAAATATAATGCTCTCTGTCTTACCAAACCTTTTTATCTTCAAGAGTTTAAAGAGGCTTTAAGGAGCATTGATGAAGAATTTCATAAAGCAGCACAGTAGCACGCATGGCAATATTCAGGCTTTCTTTTTTACCGACATCTTTAATAAAAAGCTGTATATTCTTTTCCGGGAAAAAGTAGATGTCCTCTTTTTGGGAATCCGAAAGTTACAGTTATCTTTGCTTTGATAGCAACTTCGAGAATTTCTGCTGTATCTGAAGACATTCCTCAAGGAAGAACAATAATATTTTCTGGATTAAGCTCAAGCCAGGAGGGATAAATCTAAGTAATTGTAAAAAACTGAAGAATTTTTACATAATAGAAAAACTCAAATTTCCGAGATGGAGGCGCCTATGCTTATTGTTCAAAAATATGGTGGAACTTCTGTTGCAAACATTGAAAGAATAAAAGCTGTTGCAGAAAGGATTTCAAAAACTGTTAAAGAAGGCAACAAAGTGGTGGTTGTTGTTTCTGCAATGGCTGGAGAGACAGACAAACTCATTGGACTCGCTCATCAGGTATGTTCAAACCCACCAGAAAGGGAGATGGATTTGCTTCTTTCCTCTGGAGAAAGAGTTACTGCCGCACTTACAGCAATGGCTTTATGTGAACTGGGACATAAGGCAATTGCTCTTACTGGAAGGCAAATGGGAATCATTACCGATGCAGTACATACAAAGGCAAGAATTGAGAAAATTATCGCAACAAGAGCATTGAAAGCTCTGGAAGATGGTTATGTTGTAGTAGTTGCAGGATTTCAGGGAATTACAGAAACAGAGGATGTGACAACACTTGGTAGAGGTGGCTCTGATCTTACAGCTGTTGCCATAGCAGCTGCATTGAATGCTGATTTATGTGAGATTTATACAGATGTTGATGGTGTATTTACTGCTGATCCAAATATTGTGCCCAATGCCCGTAAGCTTGATAAGATTTCTTATGAAGAAATGCTTGAACTTGCTTCACTGGGAGCAAAGGTTTTGCAAACTCGTTCTGTGGAGTTTGCAATGAAATACAATGTCCCTGTAATAGTTCGTTCAAGCTTTAACTGGAATCCAGGAACATTAGTTACAAAGGAGGATAAAGATATGGAAAAAGTTGTAGTATCAGGCATTGCCCATGACAAAAATCAGGCAAAGATTACAATTCTTAAAGTTCCTGACAGACCTGGAATAGCAGCAAAACTGTTTAAAGCAGTGGCAGATGCCAATATTGTTGTTGACATGATTGTTCAGAACATAAGCAGTGATGGTAAAGCAACTGACATTTCTTTTACTGTTCCTAAAACAGATGCTAAAAAAGCTCTTGAACTTACAGAAAAAATTTCAAAAGAACTTGGAGCTGAGGGAGTTATTTTAAATGAGGGGATAGCGAAAATTTCCATTGTAGGCGTTGGCATGAGAACACATTCGGGAGTAGCAGCTCAGATGTTTGAAGCCCTTGCCAATCATGGAATAAACATAATGGCAATAAGCACATCAGAGATAAAGATTTCATGCCTTATTGATGCTAAATATACTGAGCTTGCTGTAAGAGTTCTTCATGATACATTTAAGTTAGGTGAGCAGTAATGGACATTGTTTCACCAAGAGGATTTCTCTATTCTGTTGCAAAGGCAGGGATTAAGTACCCAGACAGGTATGATATTGCATTAATTTATTCTAAGAAACCAGCACAGGTTGCAGGAGTCTTTACTACAAATCAAATTAAAGCAGCGCCAGTAAAAATATGTATGAGAAGAATACGCTCAGGACAGGCTCAGGCATTGATTTTAAACAGTGGAAATGCAAATGCCTGTACAGGGCAGAACGGGATAGACAATGCATTAAAAATAACTAATTATCTGGCAGACAGGCTTAATATCAATAAAGAACATGTTCTACCGCTTTCAACAGGAGTTATAGGAGTGCCTTTACCTGTTGAAAAAATCATTAAAGCAGTTGATGAACTTGTAAGCAGTCTTGGCAATGCTCAGCCAGCACAGGTTGCAGAAGCAATAATGACAACAGATACTTTTCCAAAGCTTACATACAGGCAAATTAAAGAGGATACTGCATTGACAATTCTTGGAATATGTAAGGGTGCTGGAATGATCTCTCCGAATATGGCAACAATGCTGTGCGCAATACTTACGGATGCAAAGATAAGTTCGGATTTGATGAAAGAGGCTTTAAGAGATGCTGTGGCACAGAGCTTTAACTCAATTACAGTTGACGGAGACATGTCAACAAATGATACGGTTTTAATGCTTGCAAATGGAGAATCTGATATAAAGATTGAAAGAAAAACCACTTTATGGAAGCAGTTTAAAGGAGCCCTTACTGATTTGTGCATTGAGCTTTCAAAAATGATAGTGAAGGATGGGGAAGGAGCAACAAAATTCATAACAGTTAATGTTAAAGGAGCTAAGACAGCTCAGGATGCAAAAAGAGTTGCCAGAGCTGTGGCAAATTCCCTTCTGGTTAAAACAGCCTTTTATGGATGTGATCCCAACTGGGGTAGAGTGATTGCTGCTGCGGGGTACTCTGGAGTTTCTTTAAAGGAAGAAAAAATTGAGATTTATATAAATGACATATGCCTTTTTGCTAAAGGAATGCCAACGATTAAAGAAGAAGATTTAAAAGAATCTTTAAAGCAGAGTGAGATTGAGATTTTGATAAATCTGAATCTTGGTAAAGGACAGGCAAAGATTTTTACAACAGATTTATCTGAGGAATATGTGCGAATAAACTCTGCCTATAGAACATAAATTGTGATATAATTAAGTTATGCCTGAAGTTATAGAAAAAATATCAAAACAAGAATTGGAAGCCCTTGTAAAAGAGATTGTTGAAAACTTTGTCCGTCAGAATGAACAACGGGTAAAAGAATTTTCTCTTATTGAAAGGATAATCCGAGTTGAAGAAGAACTTAAGGCATTAAGAGAAATTGAAAATGCCAGATTTGAAGCAAGTGAGAAACGCTTTGAGGCAATTCTCAGTGAGATGAAAGCATATCGTGAAGCGAGCGATAATCGTTTTGAGGCAGTGCGCAATGAGATGAAAGCTTATCATGAAGCAACTGAGAAGCGGTTTGAAGCAATGGATAAACGTTTTGAGGCAGTGCGCAATGAGATGAAAGCTTATCATGAAGCAACTGAGAAGCGGTTTGAGGCAATGGATAAGCGTTTTGAGGCAGTGCGCAATGAGATGAAAGTTTATCATGAAGCAACTGAGAAGCGTTTTGAAGCAATTGATAAGCGTTTTGAGGCAATTGATAAAAGAATTCAATTTTTGCAATGGTTTATGGGGGCAGGCTTCACATTTATAACTATTCTCATAGGAATTTTCGGATTACTCAGACATTAAATTTTATTGAACTTTTGATACCTGTTCTTTTATCATAAAATTATGGAAGAAAAAATTTTCCTCGAAGAACAAGAGGAAATCTCAATTGATGCTCCTGACCGTTACAGAGTTTATCTGCTGAATGATGATTACACAACAATGGATTTTGTTGTTCATGTGTTAATGACAATTTTTGACAAATCAAAAGTAGAAGCCACCCAAATTATGCTTTATGTTCACAGACACGGAAAAGGTCTTGCAGGAATTTATCCAAAGGAGATTGCTGAAACAAAGGTGGCTCAGGTGGAAAGCCTTGCAAGAGCTAATGGTTTTCCATTAAAATGCACTATAGAAAGAGATGATCAATAAGGATTTACAGATTATTATATCAGCCACTGTTGAAGATGCCATTGAGAGAGGCCATCAATATCTTACAGTTGAACATCTTCTTTATGCTATTCTTCATGATGAGTTTGGTATGGAGATAATTAAAAACTGTGGCGGCGATCCTGAACAGATTAAAAGAAATATTGAAAGATTTTTTGAAGAACAGGTTCCAAAAAGAAAAAATAAGGGTCAGACATATCCAACAGTGAGTTTCCAGAGAGTGATGGAAAGAACTCTCAATCATATAAAAAGTGCAGAAAAAAAAGAAGCTGATGCAGGAGATTTCCTTGCCTCCCTTTTTCTTGAGGAGGAAACCTACGCAGTAAACCTTCTTAAGTCATATGGAATTACAAGAATTGATATTTTGAATTATATTTCTCATGGTAGTCCTAAGACACGCTTTGGAGAAACTGTAACAAAAGAGGAAAAACGGGGAGATCCTCTTAAGACCTTTACAATAGAACTGGTTGAAAAGGCACGAAGAGGAGAAATTGACCCAATAATTGGTAGGGACAGTGAACTTGAAAGGGTTATCCAGGTTTTAAGCAGGAGAAGAAAAAATAATGTAATTCTGGTAGGCGAACCAGGGGTTGGAAAAACAGCAATTGTTGAAGGACTGGCGTTAAAGATTGCTCATGATAAAGTTCCAGAGCATCTTAAAGATGTTAAAATTTTTGCTCTTGACATGGGTTCATTGCTTGCAGGGACTAAATATAGGGGAGATTTTGAAGCAAGGATGAAGACTTTAATAAACTCTCTTTATAAAATCAAAGACTGCATACTTTTTATAGACGAGATTCATACTGTTGTTGGTGCTGGATCTGCAAGTGGAAGCACTGTTGATGCATCAAATCTTTTAAAGCCTGTTTTAATTGAAGGGAAAATCCGCTGTATTGGTGCTACAACTTATGAAGAATATAGAAACTATTTTGAAAAAGACAGGGCACTTTCAAGAAGATTTCAGAAAATAGACATCTCCGAGCCTTCTGAGGAAGAGACAATTGAAATTCTTAAAGGACTTAAATCCCATTATGAAGACTATCATGGAGTTATCTATACTGAAGAGGCTCTGTGTGCAGCAGTTCATCTTTCAGCGAAATATATAACAGAGAGATTTTTACCAGATAAAGCCATTGATGTTATTGATGAGGCAGGTGCTGTTGTGAGACTTTACCACAGCGATAATCCTGTTGTTACTGAAAAAGTAATTGAGCAGACAGTGGCAAAAATAGCAAGAATACCTTCTCAGGAGATAACATCAAGTGAGGCTGACAGACTTAAAAATCTTGAATCAGGATTAAAATCTGTAATTTTTGGGCAGGATGAAGCAATAGAAGTAGTTTCAAGAGTAATAAAACTTGCTAAGGCGGGTCTTAAAGAGCCTCAGAGACCAATAGGTTGCTTTCTGTTTACCGGTCCTACTGGAGTTGGAAAGACAGAACTTGCAAGACAGCTGGCAAACATACTGGGAATTAGTTTTATAAGATTTGATATGTCTGAATATATGGAGAAACATTCTGTTGCAAAGCTTATTGGAGCTCCTCCAGGATATATTGGATTTGAACAGGGTGGACTTCTTACTGAGCAGATAAGAAAAAATCCTCACTGCGTGCTTTTGCTTGATGAGATAGAAAAAGCTCATGAAGATATATTTAATGTGCTGCTTCAAGTAATGGACTATGGAACTCTCACGGACAACACAGGAAGAAAGGCAGATATGAGGAATGTCATTCTTATTATGACATCAAACATTGGTGTAAGAGAAATGGAAAGACCAGTAATTGGTTTTGGTGATAGAAGTTCTGATCAACTCAGAAAAAGTAAAGAAGCAGTTGAAAGACTTTTTAGCCCTGAATTTCGTAACAGACTTGATGGAATAGTTACCTTCAATCCTTTACCTGAAGATATTGTTTTAAAGATTGTGGACAAATTTATAAAGGAACTTAATGAACAGCTTGCATCAAAAAATATTTTCGTTGAAATTACAGAGAAAACGCGAAAATGGATTGCTCAAAAGGGTTTTGATCCAAAATTTGGAGCAAGACCCCTTCAAAGAATTATTCAAAGAGAAATAAAAGTGCCGCTTGTTGAAGAAATCTTATTTGGAAGACTTAAACAAGGTGGAAAAGTTATCGTAACTCTACATGAAGGAAGCCTTTCTTTTGAAATAGATGACGGTGTATTTGCTTCGTCGTGATGAATTATTCTTTCCTCATCCAGAATTTGCAGATCCTGATGGATTACTTGCAATTGGTGGAGATCTTAGCACTGAAAGACTTATACTTGCCTACAGGTCAGGAATATTCCCATGGTACAATAATGAACCAATTCTGTGGTGGTCACCTCCTCAGAGACCTCTGATATTTCCCATGCTTTTTAAAATGTCAAGAAGTCTTTATCAGAGTTTGAAAAAAGACATTTATAAAGTTAGTTTTGATAGAAATTTTATCTCTGTTATTAAGGGATGTGCCACAGCTCCAAGAAGGGATTCTGTAGGAACCTGGATTACTCCAGAAATGATGGAGGCTTATATAAAGCTTCATAAACTTGGATATGCTCATTCAGTGGAAGTCTGGTTTGAAGGTAAAATAGTAGGAGGACTGTATGGAGTCTCAATTGGTAGAGCTTTTTTTGGTGAGTCAATGTTTACACTTATGAAAGATGCATCAAAGGTGGCTCTTGCCTGCCTTGTTGAGCATCTGATTAAAAATAGTTTTTATTTTATTGACTGCCAGATTACAAACAGACATTTATTAAGCCTTGGAGCCTATGAATTACCACGAAGAGTCTTTCTTGTCTTACTTGATGAAGCTTTAAAGAAAAAAGATTCAATAGAATGGAATAAAGAGCCAGAGCCTACATCAAAAACTGCAAAATTTCTGAAAGAAAAGTTAATTTCACGGAGGATTTATGAAGCTAATTCTTTTTGATATTGATGGAACTTTAATCAGTGCTGGAGGAGCGGGAACCCGCTCTCTCAATAAAGCTTTTGAAAAGGTTCTTGGAATTAAAGAGGCCTTTAAAAACTTTGAAATGGCTGGTAAAACCGATATCCAGATAATAAAAGAAGGACTTCTGCTTAATGGGATTGAGCCCTCTTCGTGGTTAGTTAATGATTTAATTGAAAGTTATCTTGAAAATCTAAAAATTGAAATCAATAACAATTCAAAGCATTTGAAACCAGGGGTTGATGAATTTATAAAACTCATTTATTATGAATTAAAATATCCAATAGGACTTCTTACAGGAAATCTTGAAAAAGGCGCAAGAATTAAGTTAGACCCCTTTGGCTTAAATTCTTTTTTCCCTACTGGTGCTTTTGGAAGTGACCATGAAGACAGAAACAAGCTTTTGCCCATAGCTGTTAAGAGATTTTCAAAGACATTCAATAATTATTTAGATTTCCATCATTGTATTGTTATTGGCGATACTCCAAGAGATGTAGCCTGTGCAAAGCCCTATGGAGCAAAGGTAATAGCTGTGGCTACAGGCCCTTACAGTTTTGAAACATTACAAAAGACAGAGGCAGACATAGTTATTAAAACTCTTGGAGAAATCAATAAAATTTTGCCACTTCTTTCCTAAAATGGGAAAATTTCCAGTAACTGAAAAGAAAGAAAAAGAGCTTTTAAGTGAAATGCAAAAGCTGGGAATAAAGGAATCAGATATTGATGAGAAGTTTATCAGATGCTCGGGACATGGAGGACAGAAGCTAAATAAAGCTTCTACAGGAGTTTATTTAAAGCATAAACCTACAGGGATTGAGGTAAAATGCACAAAGGAAAGATCCCAGGGATTAAATCGCTTTTTTGCACGCAGAATGCTTGTGGAAAAATTAAAAGAATATTTAGGCATTCCTACAGAAAAACAGAAAGAAATTGAAAAAATAAGGAAGAGAAAAAGCAAGTATCACAGAAATTCTCCTGACTAAGATTATTGATTCTTGTTGCTTTTTTTATATGAAATTGGTTAAATTACTTTTTATATATTTCAAATTTTGCTGCTAACTTACTTGACAGACTTTTTATTTTTTGATAAACTAAAAAGTCTTGTCTACGAATGTTAAAGTTTTGTTAAAGTAATTTTATTATGAGGTGAAAAGGTGCCAACAATTGCACAATTAGTAAAAAAAGGCAGGCAGAAGGTTGAAAAGAAAACCAAATCACCTGCTTTGCAATCATGCCCTCAGAAAAGAGGGGTTTGCGTAAGGGTATATACAACAACTCCAAAAAAGCCTAATTCTGCTTTAAGAAAAGTAGCAAAAGTAAGGCTTACTAACGGAGTTGAGGTAATAGCTTATATACCTGGAGAAGGGCACAATTTACAGGAGCATTCAATAGTTCTTGTAAGAGGCGGTAGAGTAAAGGATTTACCAGGTGTTAGATATCATATTGTAAGAGGAACGCTGGATTGTGCAGGTGTTAATAATAGAAGACAGAGTCGTTCAAAATATGGAACTAAAAGACCAAAATAAGCAGGAGTAGAAGATGCCAAGAAGAGGTTATGTTCCAAAAAGAGAAGTTTTACCTGATCCAAAATATCAGAGTAAACTTGTATCAAAATTGATAAATGTAATTATGGAAGATGGTAAAAAATCAATAAGTGAAAAAATATGCTATGGTGCTTTTGAAATTATCAGGGAAAAAACAGGTCAGGATCCATTAAGAGTGTTTAAACAGGCAATTGAAAATATTAAACCTGTTCTTGAAGTAAGGCCTCGTAGAGTTGGAGGTGCTACCTATCAGGTTCCAATGGAAGTAAGACCCAACAGAAGATTAAGTCTTGCATTAAGATGGCTTAAAACATATGCAAGTCAAAGAAAAGAAAAGACAATGAAAGAAAGACTTGCTGCAGAAATATTAGATGCCTACAATAATGTAGGTGCTTCAATAAAGAAAAAAGAAGAAACCCACAAAATGGCAGAAGCCAATAGAGCCTTTGCGCATTATAGGTGGTAATTTAGAGGAGTATTATGGAAAGATTCCCACTTGAGAAGACGAGAAATATTGGTATTATGGCTCATATTGACGCTGGTAAAACAACTACTACTGAGCGAATTCTGTATTATACCGGCGTTACATATAAAATAGGCGAGGTCCACGAAGGCACAGCAGTAATGGACTGGATGCCTCAGGAACAGGAGCGTGGAATAACTATTACTGCAGCATCTACAAGCTGTATGTGGAAAGATCACAAAATCAACATAATAGACACTCCTGGACATGTGGACTTTACAATTGAAGTAGAGAGATCTTTAAGAGTGCTTGATGGAGCTATTGCTGTTTTTGATGCTTCAGCAGGAGTGGAGCCTCAGAGTGAGACTGTTTGGAGACAGGCTGATAAATATAAAGTGCCGAGAATTGCTTTTATGAATAAGATGGATAAAATAGGAGCAGATTTTTTTATGTCAATAGAAAGCATGGTAGAAAAACTCGGTGCTAATCCTGTTGCTGTTCAGATTCCTATTGGCAGAGAAGATACCTTTAGAGGGCCTATAGACCTGATTGAAATGAAAGCTTATTATTTCGACGATGAAACTCTCGGTGCCAAATTTGTAGAAGATGAAATTCCCTCTGAGTATCTTGAGGGGGCAAAAAAATATAGAGAAAAAATGATAGAAGCCCTTTGTGACATAGATGACAGAATTATGGAAAAATATCTTTCTGGGGAGGAGATTACTGCAGAAGAAATAAGGGCTGCCTTAAGAAAAGGAACAATCCAGATGAAGCTCACTCCTGTTTTATGTGGTTCTGCCTTCAAAAATAAGGGAGTTCAAATGCTTCTTGATGCAATTGTTTATTATTTACCTTCTCCTCTTGATATTCCTCCTGTAAAAGGAATAAATCCTCTTGATGGGGCAGAAATATCAAGAAAACCAAGTGTAGATGAACCATTGACAGCTCTTGCATTCAAGATAATGGCAGACCCTTACATGGGTAGTCTTACTTATGTGCGTGTTTACTCAGGAGTTTTAACATCTGGTAGCTATGTATACAATTCCACAAGAAATATAAAGGAAAGAGTTGCACGAATTTTTAGAATGCATTCAAATAGAAGAGAAGAAATAAAAGAAATCTGTGCAGGAGATATCGCAGCTGTCGTAGGTTTAAAGAATACTTTAACAGGAGATACTCTTTGCGATGAAAATAATCCTATTGTTCTTGAATCCATAGAGTTTCCCGAGCCTGTTATCTCTGTTGCTATAGAACCAAAAACAAAAGCAGATCAAGAAAAATTATCTCTTTCATTGCAGAAAATTTCTCAGGAAGATCCTTCTTTCAGGGTAAGCTTTAATGAAGAAACTGGTCAGACAATTATTTCTGGAATGGGAGAGCTTCATCTTGAAATAATTGTTGACAGGCTCACACGAGAATTTAAAGTTGGAGCAAATGTTGGAAAACCTCAGGTTGCCTATAAAGAAACGATTAAAATGCCAGCTAAGGCTGAAGGAAAGTTTATAAGGCAAACTGGTGGACGTGGTCAGTATGGACATGTGTGGATTGAAGTGGAGCCCTTAGAGAGAGGAAAGGGCTTTGAGTTTGTGAATAATATTGTTGGAGGAACTATTCCCAGAGAATTCATTCCTGCTGTTGAAAAAGGTATTGTTGAAGCTATGGAGGGAGGAGTTCTTGCTGGATATCCTGTTGTTGATGTAAGGGTGACTCTTTTTGATGGCTCCTATCATGAGGTTGACTCTTCAGAGCTTGCATTTAAAATTGCTGCTTCAATGGCATTTAAAGATGCTTGTAAAAAAGCTGGACTTGTTTTATTGGAACCAATTATGGATGTAGAAGTGGTAGTTCCAGAAGATTATATGGGTGAGGTGATAGGAGATTTAAATTCAAGACGTGGTAAAATTCAGTCTATGGAAAAAAGAGGAAAAGCACAGGTTATAAGAGCAATGGTTCCTCTGGCAGAAATGTTCGGGTATGCAACTGATTTGAGGTCAAAAACACAGGGTAGAGGCACATATACAATGCAGTTTTCGCATTATGATGAGGTTCCTAAAAATCTTACAGAGCAGATAATTGCTAAGATAAAGGGAAATAACAAATAAAGTTTTAAAGATTTTAAGGAGGAAGGTAATGGGAAAGGCAAAGTTTGAGAGGAAGAAGCCGCATGTAAATGTAGGGACAATTGGGCATATTGACCATGGCAAGACCACTTTGACAGCAGCGATAACGAAGTATCTGGAGCTCAAGGGGATGGCGCAGTACAGGAGTTATGATCAGATAGACAATGCACCTGAGGAGAAAGCAAGGGGGATAACGATAAACACAGCGCATGTAGAATATGAGACAGAAAAGCGTCATTATGCGCATGTAGACTGTCCTGGGCATGCAGACTATATAAAGAACATGATAACTGGAGCGGCACAGATGGATGGTTCAATACTTGTAGTAGCTGCAAATGATGGACCAATGCCGCAGACCAGGGAGCACATACTGCTTGCCAGGCAAGTAGGGGTGCCATACATAGTAGTATTTATGAACAAGACAGACATGGTAGATGATCCTGAACTGTTGGACTTAGTAGAACTTGAAGTAAGGGAGCTACTGAGCAAGTATGGATTTCCTGGTGATGAGATA
Source organism: Thermodesulfovibrio sp. 3462-1 (assembly GCF_040451425.1). Lineage (NCBI taxonomy): Bacteria > Pseudomonadati > Nitrospirota > Thermodesulfovibrionia > Thermodesulfovibrionales > Thermodesulfovibrionaceae > Thermodesulfovibrio > Thermodesulfovibrio obliviosus. The sequence continues at coordinate 1,602,545 of NZ_CP144374.1, read as the reverse complement.
CCTGTAGTGAGGGGTAGTGCGCTGAAAGCACTGGAGAGTTCCAGTAGAGATCCGAATGCACCTGAGTATAAACCCATACAGGAATTACTTGATGCGTTGGATAACTACATTCCTGAGCCTGAGAGACCGATAGACAAGCCATTTTTAATGCCCATAGAGGATGTATTTAGCATCTCTGGTCGTGGGACAGTAGTTACAGGGAGAGTAGAAAGAGGGATAATAAAGGTAGGAGATGAAGTAGAGATAGTGGGACTAAGGGAGACACGCAAGACAGTAGCCACAGGGATAGAGATGTTTCGTAAGATACTTGACGAAGGAAGAGCAGGTGACAACATAGGAGTTTTGCTTAGGGGTATAGGCAAGGATGAAGTAGAGCGTGGGATGGTATTGGCTAAGCCAGGGAGTATTACGCCACATACTAAATTTAAGGCAGAGGTTTATGTATTGACGAAGGAAGAAGGTGGTAGGCACACACCCTTTTTCAATGGATACAGGCCGCAGTTTTATTTCAGGACCACAGATGTAACAGGAGTGATAAAGTTACCTGAGGGAGTGGAGATGGTAATGCCTGGTGACAACGTAAATCTCACAGTAGAGTTGATAGCACCTATAGCAATGGAAGAGGGATTGAGGTTTGCCATAAGAGAAGGTGGAAGAACAGTAGGTGCAGGTGTAGTTACAGAGGTGCTGGAGTAAAATGGACCAAAAGATCAGAATAAAATTAAGAGCTTATGATCACAGAGTTCTGGATCAGTCTGTTAAAGAAATAGTGGATACGGTAAAGAGGACAGGTGCAAGGATTTCAGGTCCTGTGCCTTTACCAACAAAGATAAGCAGATACACGGTTTTAAGGTCAACGAATCAGGATAAAAAATCAAGAGAACAATTTGAAATAAGAGTGCATAAAAGATTAATAGATATACATGATCCCACCCCCGAGACAGTGGAAGCTCTTATGAAGTTGGAGCTTTCAGCAGGGGTAGATGTGGAGATAAAGCTATGAGAGGAATCTTAGGTAGAAAAGTAGGAATGACTCAAATATTTGATGAAGAAGGCAGGATTGTTCCTGTAACTGTAATAGAAGCAGGACCTTGCTGGGTTGTTCAGGTAAGAAGCAAGGACAAGGACGGTTATGAGGCAGTTCAGCTTGGTTTTAAGGAAGTAAAGAAAGAGAAAAATATACCAAAACCTTTGCTTGGAATTTTTAAAAAAGCAGGAGTTCCTCCTTGCAGAGTTTTAAAGGAATTTAAAATGGCAGGATTTAATGTGGGAGATAAAGTTACTGTAGAGATATTTTCAAAAGGTGATGTGGTAAGTGTGAGAGGAATTTCAAAAGGAAAAGGATTTCAAGGTGTTATGAAAAGGCATAACTTTGCAGGTGGTCCTGACAGTCATGGTTCTATGTTTAACAGGGCTCCTGGCTCTATTGGTGCAAGTTCTTTTCCTTCAAGAGTATGGAAAGGCAAAAGAATGGCTGGTCATATGGGAAATGAAAGAGTTACTGTGAAAAATTTAAAAATTGTTGATGTCATTCCGGAGCAGAATTTACTTCTTGTGAAAGGTGCTGTTCCGGGTGGTGAAAACGGAATATTAGAAATATGGAAGGTAGAGGCATGATGGAGATTGAGGTAAGAGATATCAATAACAACATAGTTGGAAAAAAGGAAGTTCCAGAGATTGTTTTTAATAATACTTCAGATGAATCTGTTGTTCATACAGCAGTAGTTGCCTATATGGCAAATCAAAGACAGGGTACGCACTCTACTAAAACAAGAGCTGAAGTCTCTGGTGGAGGAAGAAAGCCATGGAGGCAAAAACACACAGGAAGAGCAAGGCATGGTAGTATAAGATCACCTTTATGGAGAAAAGGTGGAATAGTTTTTGGTCCTAAGCCAAGGGATTACTATGTTCAGCTTCCAAAACAAATGAAAGATACGGCTTTATTTAAAGCTTTAACAATGAAATATAAAGACAATGAGATTTTGTTACTTGACAACTTAACTATTGATAAAATAAAAACCAGGGATATGGTAAAAATTTTAAAGAATTTGCAACTGGATGGGCATTCTGTTCTTATAGCTCTTCCAGAAAAAGATGAAAAAATACTTCTTTCAGCAAGGAATATTCCATATGTAGGCGTAGTAAGGGCAGAAGATCTCAATGCTTACCATGTGGCAATGTTTGACAGGGTGATATTTACTGTTGAGGGACTTGATAAGTTGCTTAGAATTAAGGGGGTTTGCTAATGAACATTTATGATGTAATAAAAAAACCTATTTTTACAGAAAAAGCTTTAAATCTTAAAGAAGGACAGAATAAAATCATTGTGGAAGTTCATACCGATGCGAACAAGGTTCAAATTAAGAGGGCTTTTGAAGAAATATTTAAGGTAAAAGTTGATAGCGTTGATGTTATTAATGTTAAACCCAAGTTAAAAAGAGTTGGACTTCATTTTACAAGAACTAAGAAGATAAAAAAAGCGATAGTTACCCTGAAACCAGGGGAAAAATTAGATCTGATAGAGGGTGTATAAATGGCTATAAGAAGATGTAAACCAACATCAGCAGGTAGAAGATTTGTAACATATCCTGATTTTAGTGAGATAACCAGTCAAGAGCCCTATAAACCACTGACAATATGCATTAAAAAGACAAGAGGAAGAAACAATCAGGGCAGAATCACCTCATGGCTTAAAGGTGGAGGCAACAGAAAGCTTTATAGAATTATAGATTTTAAAAGAGACAAACACGGTGTTCCAGCAACAGTTGTAAGCATTGAATATGATCCCAATAGATCAGCCAGAATAGCTCTTTTGAAGTATGTGGATGGTGAATACAGATATATTCTTGCACCAGATGGATTAAATGTCGGAGATAAAATAATAAGTGGCTCAGGCGTTGATGTAAAAGTTGGTAATAGTTTGCCTCTTAAAGAAATACCACTTGGAACAATGATACATAATATTGAGCTTTATCCTGGTGGAGGGGGAAAACTTGTAAGAAGCGCAGGCACAGCAGCACAGCTTATGGCTAAAGAAGGTAAATATGCGCACATTAAGTTACCATCTGGAGAGGTAAGATTGATAAATATCAATTGTTTTGCAACAATAGGGCAGGTAAGTAATATTGATCATGAAAATGTAATAATCGGAAAAGCAGGAAGGATGAGGCACATGGGAAGACGTCCATCAGTCAGGGGTGTTGCAATGAATCCTGTTGATCATCCTCTTGGAGGTGGAGAGGGTAAATCTTCTGGAGGAAGGCCTGCATGCACACCATGGGGTAAACCTGAGGGAGTTAAAACGAGGAAAAATAAAAGAACTGATAAGTTTATAATAAAGAGGCGGAAGTAAAGGGGGTTAAAGGTGCCAAGATCGCTTAAAAAAGGTCCATTTGTTGATGCCAAACTGATGGAAAAGGTAAAAAAAGCACTGCAGACAGGAGATAAAAAGCCCATAAAGACATGGTCAAGAAGGTCTACAATTATTCCTGAGTTTATTGGTCTTACATTTGCGGTTCACAATGGCAAAAAGTTTATTCCTGTATATGTTACTGAAAATATGATTGGACATAAACTCGGAGAATTTGCTCCAACAAGAACTTTTAAAGGCCATGCAGGCTCTGAAGAAAAGAAAAAGGCTAAGGGGAAATAAAGATGGAAGCAAGGGCTATATTAAGATATGCTCGTATAACTCCAACTAAAGCAAGAAGAGTTATAAATTTAATTCGTGGTAGAAAAGCAGGTGAGGCTCTGTTGATGTTGAAATATATGCCTCACAGAGGTGCCAGAATAATTGAAAAGGTTTTAAGATCTGCATTGGCAAATGCTGAACAGAAAAATCCCAGAATAGATATAGATGCATTGAGAATACTGAAGGCATACGTTGATCAGGGTCCTATGATGAAGAGAATTGAGCATAGAGCTATGGGAAGAGCAAATATTATTAAAAAGAAAACTTCGCATATTACAATATATGTGGGTATTGAAGAAAACTAAAGCGGAGGTGTTTCTTTGGGTCAAAAAACAAATCCAATAGGTAACAGATTAGGAATAATAAGAACATGGGAAAGCAGATGGTTTGCTAAAAAAGAATATGGACAGCAGCTCATAGAGGATCTAAAACTTAGAAAAATGCTAAAAGAAAAGCTTTATCATGCTGGAGTATCCAGAATTGAGATAGAAAGAGTTGGAGAAAAAATAAAGGTTTTAATATTTGCGGCAAGACCTGGAATAATCATAGGTAAAAAAGGTGCAGAAGTTGAAAAACTAAAAAAGGAAGTTGAAGCAATAACAAATAAACAGGCAAATGTTGATGTTCAGGAGGTAAGGCGTCCAGAGCTTGATGCACAGCTTGTTGCGGAAAACATAGCTCTTCAGATAGAAAAAAGAGTTGCCTATAGGAGGGCAATGAAAAGAGCCGTAGCCTCTTCAATGAGGTTTGGTGCTAAAGGCATCAAGGTATCGTGTGCTGGAAGACTGGCTGGAGCAGAAATAGCAAGAACTGAATGGTATAGAGAAGGAAGAGTTCCTTTGAGCACTTTCAGGGCAGACATTGATTACGGTTTTGCAGAGGCAAGGACTACCTATGGAGTGATTGGTGTCAAGGTATGGATTTTTAAGGGTGAAGTTCAACCAGGGCAATATATAAAGCCATAACTATTAGAAACGGAGAGGAATAAATTATGTTAGCTCCAAAGAAAGTTAAATTTCGTAAAATGCAAAAAGGCAGAATGAAAGGTATTGCTTACAGAGGCAGCACAATCTCTTTTGGTGAATATGGTCTTAAGGCTTTAGAGCCAGCATGGATTACAGCAAGGCAGATTGAAGCAGCAAGAGTTGCTATAATGAGGCATGCTAAAAAGGGCTGCAAGCTCTGGATAAGAATTTTTCCTGACAAGCCAATTACTCGTAAACCTGCTGAAACAAGAATGGGTAAAGGAAAAGGTAATCCTGAATTTTGGGTTGCGGTGGTTAAACCAGGTAGAATTCTCTTTGAAATATCTGGAGTTCCAGAAGAAGTTGCAAAGGAAGCCTTTGAATTGGCATCGCATAAACTTCCAGTGAAGACCAAATTCGTAAAAAGGCAGGAGAGTTTTGTATGAAGACTGTAGAACTTAGAAATTTTTCAATAGAAGAGTTAAAGAAAAAAGAGCAGGAGTTACGCAAGGAGTTGTTTAATTTAAGATTTCAACTTGCAAAAGGTGAACTTCAGAATGTAAAAAGAATCAGGGCAGTAAAAAAAGATATTGCAAGGATTTTAACGATTATTACAGAGAAACAAAGAGGAATAAGGAGTTAGTAATATGCCAAAAAAGATATTAAAAGGCACAGTTGTAAGCGATAAAATGGATAAAACAGTGGTGGTTTCTGTGGAAAGAATTTTTCAGCATCCTCTTTACAAAAAAACTATTAAAACACGAAAGAAGTATAAAGCCCATGATGAAGAAAACAAGTGCAAACTTGGAGATATGGTGGAGATAATTGAATTTAGGCCAATAAGCAAAACAAAAAGATGGAAGGTTTTAAGAATTCTGAAGGAGGGTGATGCTCAATGATTCAACCAAGAAGTATTCTTGAGGTTGCTGATAATTCTGGTGCAAAAAGAGTGCAGTGCATAAGAGTTCTTGGAGGTTCAAATAGAAAGTATGCAACTCTGGGCGATATTATTGTTGTAAGTGTTAAAGAAGCTTTGCCAGATAGCAATATAAAAAAAGGTTCTGTTGTAAAGGCTGTTATTGTTAGATTGCGTAGATCTGTCAGGAGACCTGATGGTTCTTATATAAGATTTGATCAGAACGCGGTTGTGCTGGTAAATAATCAGCTTGAACCAATTGGCACAAGAATATTTGGTCCTGTTGCAAGGGAACTGAGATGGAAAGAATTTACAAAAATAGTTTCTCTTGCTCCAGAAGTTATTTAGGTGGAGGAATAAAGTGAGTTTAAGGATTAAGAAAGGGGATACAGTTTTAGTTTTATCAGGAAAAGATAAGGATAAAAAGGGAAGAGTCCTTAGGGTTATACCTAAGGACGAAAAAGTAGTGGTAGAGGGAGTTAATATTGTAAAAAAGCATCAGAAACCTTCGCGTAAGTATCCACAGGGTGGAATTATTGAAAGAGAGCATCCAATTCACATATCAAAGGTAATGCTCATGTGCCCAAAATGTGATAAACCTACTCGGATAGGTACAAGAATTTTAGAAGATGGTAGAAAACTGAGGATTTGTAAGAAATGCATGGAGGTTATTGACTGATGAATGCTGAAGCTAAAAAATATGTGCCTCGTCTTAAAGAAAAATATTACAAAGAAATAATTCCAGCATTAATGAAAAAGTTTAACTATAAAAATGTGATGCAGGCGCCTCGCCTTGATAAAATAATTGTCCATGTTACTTTGGGAGAGGCAATTCAGAATATAAAGCTTCTTGATGCTGCTGAAAAACAGCTTGCTTTAATAACAGGACAGAAACCTGTTATAACAAAGGCTAAAAGAGCGCTGGCAGCTTTTAAACTTAAAAAAGGAATGCCTATAGGCTGCAAGGTTACATTAAGAAAAGACAGAATGTATGAATTTTTAGATAGATTAATTTCTCTTGCTTTACCAAGAATAAGGGATTTTAGAGGAATTTCACCAAAATCCTTTGATGGAAGAGGAAACTACTCTTTTGGAATTAAAGAACAGTTTATATTTCCTGAAATAGATTATGATAAAGTGGAGATGATACACGGACTTGATATAACCATATGCACAACAGCTAAGTCTGATGAAGAGGCTTTAGCATTATTGAAAGCCTTTGGAATGCCAATAAGATAAGGAGGAGCTGTGGCAAGAAAGAGTAAAATAGAAAGAGCAAAGTATCCACCAAAATTTAAGGTAAGAGCGAGAAATCGTTGTAAAATTTGCGGCAGACCCAGAGGATATCTGAGGGATTTTGGGCTTTGTAGAATTTGCTTTAGATTTTTAGCCAACTCAGGGAAAATCCCTGGAGTTGTAAAAGCAAGCTGGTAAGAGGTGGTAATTATGATGACAGATCCAATTGCTGACATGTTAACTCGTATTAGAAATGCAATAAAAGTAAAAGCAGACAAGGTAGATATCCCTGCTTCAAGGATGAAGATTGAAATCTCAAAGATACTTAAGGAAGAAGGGTTTATCAAATCTTACAAGATTATCAAGGATAAAAAGCAAGGCATAATAAGAATAAATTTGAAATATACGCCGGAGGGCGATTCAGTGATTTCAAATCTGCAGAGAATCAGTAAACCTGGAAGAAGAGTATATGTTAGTAAAGATGAAATTCCTCGTGTAATGGGAGGACTTGGTATAGCCATATTGACCACATCTCAGGGTGTTATGACTGATAAAGAGTGCCGACATAAAGGAGTCGGTGGAGAAGTAATATGTTATGTATGGTAAGAGGTGAAGGGATGTCAAAAATAGGAAGAAAACCAATTCAGATACCAGAAGGAGTGAACATAGCAGTAGAAAATAGAAAGGTCATTGTTAAAGGTCCAAAGGGTCAGTTAAGTTATGAACTACCTGATGGCATAGGGGTAACCTTAGATAGTAAAGCTATAATTGTTACAAGAGATTCCGATATTACTAAGCAAAAAGCCATGCACGGGCTTGTAAGGAGCTTGATATCAAATATGGTTACCGGTGTTTCTCAGGGGTTTTCAAAAACTCTTCAAATTTATGGTGTTGGTTATAGGGCTCAATTAAGTGGAAATAAACTCATACTCAATGTTGGATATTCTCACCCAGTGGAATTTCCTCTTCCAGAAGGTATTAAAGCTACTGTGGATGAGAAACAGACAACTATTACTCTGTATGGGATAGACAAACAGCTTGTTGGTCAGGTAGCTGCTAACCTGAGGGCTATTAGACCTCCAGATCCCTACAAGGGTAAAGGAATTAGATATGCTGATGAAGTTTTAAAACTAAAACCTGGAAAAACTGGAAAGAAATAAGGAGGTTCAGCATTGCGAGATAAAACTGAATTAAGAGAAAGAAGGCGCAGAAGAATCAGAAAGAAGGTTTTTGGAACTCCTGACAGACCAAGACTCTGTGTATTCAGAAGTCTCAATCATATATATGCGCAGATTATTGATGATACGCGTGGTCATACACTTGTATCAGCCTCCACATTAGATAAAGAATTAAGAGACTTGCCAGGTCATAAGGGTAATAAAGAATTTGCTGCAAAGGTAGGAGAACTGATTGCAGAAAGAGCCATTAAGGCTGGAATAACAAAGGTTGTTTTTGACAGGGCAGGTTATAAATATCATGGATGTGTTAAAGCTCTTGCAGATGCTGCAAGGCAGAAGGGATTACAATTTTAGGGAGGAGTAATGAAGCAGGGGAGAATAAATGCTCAGGAGCTGAATTTAAAAGATAAAGTAGTCTACATAAATAGAGTTGCCAAGGTTGTAAAGGGTGGAAGGCGCTTTTCCTTCAGTGCTCTCGTTGTAGTAGGAAATGAAGCAGGTATTGTTGGAGTTGGTAAAGGAAAAGCAGCAGAAGTTCCTGATGCAATAAGAAAGGCAATAGATAAGGCGAAAAAAAATCTCATAAGTTTTCCTTTGAAAGATACCACAATCCCGCATCGTGTGGAGTACAAATATGGTGCTACAAAGATAGTAATAAACCCTGCTCCAAAAGGAACTGGTATAATAGCTGGCGGTCCTGCAAGAGCAGTTTTTGAAGTTGCGGGAGTTCAGGATGTTGTTGCAAAGGTTCTTGGAAGCCATAATCCTTTTAATTCAGTTAAGGCAACAATAGGAGCATTAAATAGCCTAAAGGAACCTACTTCAGTAGCAAAACTCAGAGTAAAGCCTTCTGATACAGAAGAAAATCAAGTAGTTGAGGAGGAAAAAGTTTTATGAAAATAAATGAATTGAAACCAGCTCCAGGAAGCAAGAAAAGAGTTAAAAGAATTGGGAGAGGACTGGGTTCTGGACATGGTAGATATTCAACAAAGGGACTTAAAGGGCAGAAATCCCGTTCAGGAGGTGCTAAAGGAGCAGGATTTGAAGGTGGGCAGATGCCGCTTCAGAGAAGAGTTCCCAAAAGAGGTTTTTCAAATGCTCCTTTCCGGAAAGAATATGCAGTAGTAAATCTCAAAGATTTAAATAAAATTATTGATGAAGTTGATGTTATTACTCCAGAAATTCTTTTACAGAAAGGCATTGTGAAAAAATTAAAAGATGGCATAAAAATTCTTGCAAATGGCGAAATAAAAAAGCCTGTCACAATTAAAACTCATGCAATAAGCAAAGCAGCCCTTCAAAAAATTGAATCAATAGGTGGTAAGGTAGAGGTTATATAGTGGGACTTGTAACAGCCTTTAGAAATATTCTCAAAATACCAGAATTAAGGGCAAGAGTTTTATTTACTCTTGCTATGCTTGCTGTATTTAGAATTGGAGCTCATATACCAACACCAGGCATAGATGGTGAAGCGTTGAGCAAGTTTTTGCTTGAGCGTGGTGGAGCGGTTATGGGATTTTTTGACATTTTCACAGGTGGAGCTCTCTCAAAGGTTACTATCTTTGCACTTGGGGTAATGCCTTATATAAGTGCATCAATTATTTTTCAGCTTTTGACTGTTGTTATTCCTTCTTTACAGAGACTTGCAAAGGAAGGAGAAGAAGGTAGAAAAAAGATAACAAGATACACTCGGTATGCAACAGTGCTGATTGCTGCAATTCAAGGGTTTGGAATAGCTATAGGTCTTGAAGGCATGGGTGGTGGACAATTTATTCAGGAGCCTGGGTGGTCATTCAGAATAATAACAATGATAACTCTCACTGCAGGAACAGCTTTTCTCATGTGGCTTGGAGAACAAATAACTGAAAGGGGTATTGGTAATGGCATTTCATTGATAATATTTGCAGGAATTGTTGCAAGATTTCCAAATGCCTGTTTTTATACATACAATCTTGTTAGGACAGGAGAACTATCAATATTTTTCCTTTTAATTCTGGTTGCTGTTATGGTTGGTGTAGTAGCAGGAATAATATTTATTGAAAGAGGACAGAGAAGGATTCCGATTCAATATGCAAAAAGAGTTGTTGGAAGAAAGATGTATGGTGGATATACCACATATCTTCCATTGAAGATTAATTCGGCAGGAGTTATTCCACCGATTTTTGCTTCATCAGTATTGATGTTTCCAGCTACCGTAGCAGGATTTATAGCTGTTCCATGGGTTCAGGCACTGGCAAAACAGCTTTCTCCAGGAAGCCTTCTTCATATCATACTTTACATTGGTTTGATAATCTTTTTTACATATTTTTACACAGCTGTAATTTACAATCCAGTTGAAATTGCTGAAAATCTTCAGAAAAATGGAGGATATATTACAGGAGTAAGACCTGGTCAGAAAACATCTGAATATATTTATCGTGTTCTTTCACGCCTTACATTCATCGGTGCTCTTTATTTAAGTGCTGTTTGTGTCCTGCCAGAAATTCTTATTGCCAAATTTAAAGTCCCATTTTATTTTGGTGGAACTTCCCTTCTTATAGCAGTTGGCGTGGCTCTTGATACAGTTTCTCAAATTGAAACTCACATGATAAGCAGATCTTACGAGGGATTCTTCAAAAAATTCAGAATAAAAGGTAGGAAGGACTAATCAAGTAGTGATCATATTAAAAAGTCCTGAAGAGATAAAAAAAATGCGACAGTCCTGTCGGATAGTGGCAAAAGTTCTTGAAGAGCTTAAAACATATATAAAAGAAGGATTAACAACAAAACAGATAGAGCAATTTATTGAAAATTTGATAATTAAAATGGGAGGAATTCCTGCATTTAAAGGTTACAGAGGTTATCCTGCTAGTGCATGTATTTCAATAAATGAGCAGGTTGTTCATGGAATACCATCAGAAAAAGTTTTTGTTAAAGAAGGAGATATTGTGAGCGTTGATGTAGGAGTTTTGTATGAAAGCTTTTACGGGGATGCTGCATATACCTATCCTGTTGGTAAAATTTCAGATGAAGCTCAGAGGTTACTAAAGGTTACTGAAGAAGCTTTATATAAAGGAATTGCGGAAGCAAGGGTTGGCAATAGAATTGGTGATATATCAAGTGCAATTCAAAGACATGTTGAATCCAATGGATTTTCTGTTGTGCGAGCATTTGTAGGTCATGGGATAGGGAGGTCTCTTCATGAAGAACCTCAAATTCCAAATTTTGGTACAAGGGGAGTTGGTCCAAAACTAAAAAAAGGCATGACCCTTGCTATTGAACCCATGGTGAATGCAGGAACCTATGGAGTAAAAATTCTCTCAGATGGATGGACAACTGTTACTGAGGATGGTTCTCTTTCAGCTCACTTTGAGCATACTATTGCAGTTACTGATAATGAACCAGAAATCTTGACTAAATTATAAAAATATAGATATATTAACAAGTTATATGCCGAAAGAAGAACATATAGAAATGCAAGGAACCATTGAGGAGGCCTTACCCAATGCCATGTTTAGAGTAAGGCTTGAAAATGGGCATGTTATACTCGCATATGTGTCTGGAAAGATGAGAATGCATTTTATAAAAATTTTACCAGGAGATAAAGTTCTGGTTGAAATATCTCCCTATGACCTTACCAAAGGTAGAATAATTTATAGATTTAAATAGGAGGTGTTAATTGAAAGTAAGAGCCTCAGTAAAAAAGATTTGCTCAAAGTGTAAGATAATTAAGAGAAAAGGAGTTATTAGAGTTATTTGTGAAAATCCAAAGCATAAACAAAGACAGGGATAAGAAAGGAGTAAAGTATGGCAAGAATAGCAGGCGTTGATATACCAAAAAATGAAAGAGTTGAAATAGGACTGACAAGAATTTTCGGCATAGGTAGAAGCTTGTCAAATAGAATATTGAAAGAAACAGGAGTGGATCCCGACAAAAGAGTAAAAGACCTTACAGATGAAGAAATAGTAAAGATAAGAAGTGAAATAGAGAGAAATTACAAGGTTGAAGGTGAGCTCAGAAAAGAAATATCCATGAATATCAAAAGACTGATGGATATAGGCTGTTATAGAGGATTAAGACACATGGCTAATTTACCTGTAAGAGGACAGAGAACAAGAACAAATGCAAGAACTCGTAAAGGTCCAAGAAGAAAGCTCATGAAGAAAAAATAAAAAATAAAAATATAAAGGAGGTTATATAAATTAATGGCACAGAAAAGAAAGGGCATAAAAAAAGTTAAAAAAAATATCCCACATGGCATAGCACATGTGCAAACAACATTTAACAATACAATAATAACTATTACAGATCAGAATGGCAATGTAGTAGCATGGGCTTCTGCAGGAAGTTGCGGCTTTAAGGGTTCAAGAAAAGGAACTCCTTATGCAGCTCAGATAGCAGCAGAGACAGTTGCAAAGAGAGTTATAGATATGGGAATGAAACAGATAGATGTTTTTATTAAAGGTCCTGGAGCAGGAAGAGAAACTGCAATAAGAGCTCTACAGGCAGCAGGGCTTGAAATTAATTTAATTAAAGATGTAACACCTGTGCCCCATAACGGGTGCAGACCTCCAAAAAGAAGGAGGGTTTAAAAATGGCAAGATATACAGGTCCGCTTTGTAGGCTTTGCAGAAGAGAAGGTATGAAACTGTTTCTAAAAGGTACAAGATGCTATACAGAAAAATGTGCTTTTGAAAGAAGGAAATATCCTCCTGGACAGCATGGACATAACAGGGGGAAACTCTCAGATTATGGCTTACAGTTAAGAGAAAAACAGAAAGTCAAGAGAATTTATGGTGTTATGGAAAGGCAGTTTAAGAACTACTTTGAAAAAGCCACAAAAATGAAGGGTGTAACTGGTGAAAATCTATTGAAACTTCTTGAAAGAAGGCTTGACAATGTGGTTTACAGGATGGGATTTGCTCAGAACAGAAGACAGGCAAGGCAGTTAGTAAAGCATGGATATTTTTTGGTTAATGGCAGAAAAGTTGATATTCCATCTTATCTGGTAAGACCTGGAGATATAATTGAAATTATCCCATCAGGTAAAGAATTAGAAATCATTAAAGAAAGTTTTACTTTGGCTGAGCAAAGAGGATTCCCTGAATGGGTAGAAGTGAATACTGAAGAAATGAAGGGTAAATTTTTGAGACTTCCCGAAAGAGATGAAATACAGCTTCCAGTGCAAGAACAATTAATTGTTGAGTTTTATTCAAAATAATTTATAGTGAAAATTGGGAGGCAGTAAATGAGTTTATATAAAGAATTTCAAATGCCAAAAAAAGTTGAGTTTGAACAGGAAAGTTTAACTGATACATATGGAAAGCTTATAATAGAGCCTCTTGAGAGAGGATATGGAATAACACTTGGGAATTCATTAAGAAGGGTATTGCTTTCTTCTCTTGAAGGAGCAGCAGTTTATGCCATAAAAATAAATGGTGTTTTACATGAATTCAGTTCAATAAAAGGAGTAAAGGAAGACATACTGGATATTGTTTTGAATGTTAAAAAATTAAGATTTAAATACTATTCTCAGAGTGCTGATAAAAAAATAGCTACTATTAATGTAAAAGGTCCGGCTGAAGTTACTGCAGAAGCTATTCAAACAGATGGAACATATGAAATTTTGAATAAATCTCAGTATATTTGCTCTCTTGATCAGGATGCTTCACTGGAAATGACGCTTTATTTAACAAAAGGTAGGGGATATGTTCCTTCAGAGGCAATTAAAGATGAGGATTTGCCCGTAGATGCGATTACTATTGATGCTATATTCAGTCCTATTAAAAAGGTCAATTTTAGAGTGGAAAAGACCAGAGTTGGAGAACTCACAGATTATGATAGATTGATTTTAGAGATCTGGACTGATGGAAGTATGACGCCTGAGAGAGCAATCAGCGAGGCTTCTAATATACTCATCAATCATTTTGAATATCTAAGGTTTTTCAAAGAATCTGAAGTTCAAAATAACAAGTCAGAAGAGGGTGTTACTAACATAGAAGAAGATTTAACCTTTGATACATTAAATGAAAATATTTTTAAGCCAATTGAAGATCTTGAATTATCTGTTAGAGCATATAATTGTTTAAAGAGTGCAGGAATCAATACAATTGCTGAACTTGTTCAGAAAAATGAAAATGAACTACTGAAAACTAAAAATTTTGGTAAACGTTCACTTGAGGAAATAAAGGAAGTATTGAACACATTGGGTTTAAAGCTTGGAATGAGAATAAATCAAGAATTACTTGAAAAATTTAAGGAAAAAGTTCAGAGGGGGTAATGGATGAGGCATAGAGTTGATGGAAGACATTTTGGAAGAACTGCCAATCAGCGGAAGGCTCTTTTAAGGGGATTGTTAGCCTCTCTTATTAAGTATGAAAGAATTGAAACCACTGTAGCAAAAGCAAAAGCTGTTAAAGAGCTTGCTGATAGACTTGTTACCTTTGGGAAAAAGGGAGATCTGCACTCAAGAAGGCTTGCACTTAGTTATTTACCAGATAAAGAGTTAATAAGAAAGCTTTTTACAGAAATTGCTCCTCGTTTTCGAGACCGAAACGGTGGATATGTAAGAGTTGTAAGAACAGGATTTAGAATAAAAGACAGCGCGCCAATGGCTATTCTGGAATTTGTAGATTATAAGAAACCTGAAAAGCAAGAGAAAAAATCAGAATAGTAGAGCTTGAAAATTTGACATAACTTAGCAAAATCTGATATTTTTAAAATAATTCCTGGGTAGCTCAGCAGGCAGAGCGGGTGGCTGTTAACCACTTGGTCGGGGGTTCGAATCCCTCCCCAGGAGTTTAAATTTTTATAAAAAAGAAATCAATGGAGGAATAGATGCCAAGAGCAAAAGGTGGATTTAAAACAAGAAGGTATCATAAGAAAATTCTTTCAATGGCTAAAGGCTACTACAGTGCCAGACATCGTTCATATAAAGTGGCTGCCAAAGCAGTAGAAAAGGCATTAGAGCACGCATATAAAGACAGGAGACTTAAAAAAAGAGACTTCAGAGCACTCTGGATTACAAGAATAAATGCTGCAGCGAGAATGTTTGGATTAACTTACAGTCAATTCATCAATGGATTGAAAAAAGCTAATATTTCACTTAACAGAAAAGCTCTTGCTCAGATTGCTTACAATGATATAAATGCCTTTGGAGCATTAGTTGAAAAAGTAAAACCTTTTGTAAAAGCAGCATAAATGCAAGACCCTTTAGCGCAAGCCTTTGTTAAAGAAATAAATGAGATTAGCTCTGCTGTTGAACTTGTTAATCTAAAAGCAAAATACATTGGTAAAAAAGGTATAATTACAGAAAAAATTAAAAATTTAGGCAAACTTCCTCCTGAAGAAAGGAAATTACAGGGAAAGACTCTTAATGAACTTAAAAATTTTATTGAACAAACCATTAAAAATAAAGAAGAAGAAATCAGACAAAAAGAAATATCAGAAGCTTTAAAAAAAGAATTCATTGACATTACCCTTCCAGGCAAGGATTTTTATTTTGGTGGAAGTCATCCTGTAAACCAAACTCTTATTGAAATCATAGATATTTTCAAAGAACTCGGATTTACTGTTGAAGAAGGTCCTGAAGTAGAGCTTGATTACTATAACTTTGAAGCATTAAACATTCCAAAAGAGCATCCTGCCAGAGACATGCAGGATACCTTTTATATAAGCGAAGATGTTGTTTTAAGAACTCACACTTCACCTGTTCAGGTGAGGGTAATGGAGAAGAAAAATCCACCACTTAGATTTATTTCTCCTGGAAAGGTTTATCGCTGTGACTCTGATGTAACGCATACTCCAATGTTTCATCAGGTTGAGGGTCTGATGGTTGATGAGAATATTTCTTTTTCCCATTTAAAAGGTGTTCTTGTTTATTTTTTAAGAAGACTTTTTGGAAACATTCCTGTGAGATTTAGACCAAGCTTTTTTCCTTTTACAGAACCATCAACTGAAGTAGACATTGGCTGTATTATTTGTGGTGGAAGTGGATGCAGAGTTTGTAAAGCAACAGGATGGCTTGAAGTTCTTGGTGCTGGAATGGTTCATCCAAATGTATTCAGATTTGCAGGATATCCTGAAGGAAAATACACAGGTTTTGCCTTTGGAATGGGCGTGGAAAGACTTACAATGCTTAAATACGGGATAGATGATATAAGATTATTCTTTGAAAATGACATAAGATTTTTGAGGCAATTCTGATGAAAGTTTTATTTAGCTGGTTAAAAGAATACATTGAAGGAGAGATAGAATTAAAGAGAGTTGCTGAGTCCCTTACAATGGCAGGGCTTGAAGTAGGAGCAATTGAGGATTTTCAAGGCGATGCAGTTGTTGATTTAGAAATAACACCAAATAGAGCAGACTGTCTCAGCCTTATTGGAATAGCAAGAGAGATTAAAGCAATACTCGGATTAAAACTCAAAAAGCCATCGTTTAAAATTCAAAAAGAATTAAAAGAGACAAATTTTAAGATTTCGATTGCAAATTCAGAACTCTGCTATAGATATGCAGGAAGAATTGTAAAGGGGGTTAAAGTTTCTTCATCTCCAGAATGGCTTAAAAAAAGGCTTGAAGCCTCAGGCATACGCTCAATAAATAATGTGGTTGATGTAACTAACTATGTTTTGCTTGAGTATGGGCATCCCCTTCATGCCTTTGATCTTGATCTCATTGAAGGTGCGCAAATCAGAGTAGGAACTCCACGAGATTTTGGTATGACTGAAGTAGAGATTACCACTCTTGATGGAGTAAAAAGAAAACTTGACTGTCATGACCTTTTAATATGGGATGCAGTAAAACCCGTTGCGATTGCAGGAATTATGGGTGGTGCAAATACTGAGGTTACTGATAAAACAGTCAATGTTCTTCTTGAGAGCGCTTATTTTAAACCTGAAAGAATAAGAAAGACATCAAAAAAACTCGGACTTTCAACAGAAGCCTCTTATAGATTTGAAAGGGGTACTGACATTGAAGCTCTTAAAGAAGCTCTTGACAGGGCAGCTTTTTTAATTCAGCAGTTTGCAGGCGGTGAAATTTACGAAGCAATAGATGTATATCCCAAAAAAATTCCATATAAAAATATTGCTTTCAATACAGAAAAGATATGTAAATTTATTGGTGTAAATCTTTCAGAGGAAGAAATTTTAAGAATTCTTGAACTTCTTGAAATACAACTTGAAAAAAAAGACAGTTTTTATATTGCTAAAATTCCGTCTCACAGACAGGACATATCAATTGAAGAAGACATTGCTGAGGAAGTAGCAAGAATTTACGGTTATGACAGAATCCCTGCAGAGTTACCTCAGGCATTTAAATATGTTGAAGAAAATTATGAACTTACAAAAAAGAGAAAATTTTTAGATCTTATAAGAAATTACATGATTTCTCTTGGCTTTAGCGAGGCTGTTAATTTTAGCTTTATGTCTGCCGATGATCTTGATTTATTTGAAATTCCACAGAATGACAGAAGAAGAAAATTTATCTGCCTTCTTAATCCTTTAAGGCAGGAAGAATCAGTAATGCGAACAATGCTTTTTCCAGGGCTTTTGAAGAATACTGAAAAAAACACTGCCCGTGGTATAGAAAATTTAAAGCTTTTTGAAATAGGAAGAGTATTTATAGCTCAGCAGAGTGCTTCTCTTCCTGAAGAACCTGTCCATCTTGCCGTAATAACAAAGAAAGAGGATTTTAAATCTCCTTTTAAAGACGACCCTTATGATTTTTATGCTCTGAAGGGTTTGATTGACGGAGTTTTCAGGTATTTCAAAATAAACAATGTTCAATATATCAGGTCTAAAGAAACATTTTTACATCCTGGACAATCAGCGGATATTTTTGTAAAGGACGAAAAAATTGGATTCATTGGAGTGCTTTCTCCAAGGGTTTTATCAAAACTTGATTTTAAGACAAAGCCTTACATATGTATAACAGAACTTGATCTTGATAAGTTGTTCTCATTCGTTAAAACAGAAGTAAAGTATAAACCTTTTTCCACATATCCTCCAGTTAAGAGAGATGTAGCATTAATACTGCCAGCTGATTTTGAATCTCAGAAAATATTTGAGCTTATAAAATCCTTTGATAGCGAACTTATTGAAGACGCTTTTATTTTTGACGTATATCAGGGGAAGGGCATTCCGGAAGGTCATAAAAGTATAGCTTTTCGAATTATCTATAGAGCCTTTGATAGAACACTAACCGCAGAAGAAGTTGACGAACTTCACACTAAATTGGTTGAAAAAATTATTGCTCATACAGGAGCGATCCTCAGAGATGGATAAAACTCCTTTTGCTATTGTCTTTATGAAGCGCTACAGTGATTTGTTTTCGAGGTATTATTTAGAAATTTATTGTTAAATTTAAATATATGTTAAAATAATTTAGATGAATTTTAAAAAAAACTCAAACTCTTTTTTTTATTACTTTTAATTTTCATTGCCGCATTATTTATTGTCTTTTTATCCAGACCTTCCATCAAAGATAAATACAAAATAGAGAAAAGAAAAATGGTAAAGTCTGTTTATGCTTCAGGCTTTATCGACTCTTCAGACAGTTTAGCTATCAAAACTGAAGTTTCAGGTTATGTTAAAAAAATAATGGTTAAAGAAGGGCAGGAGGTTAAAAAGGGGCAGCTACTTTTAATTATATCAAATGAAACACTTATGGAAAATTTAAAAGATTTAGATGCTCAAATTGCCTTAGTGAAAGAGAGATTGGCACCAAATTCGGATTTTAAGAAAGATTTACTTCACAATATTGAGATAAAAAAAGCAATTTTTGAAAATGTTGAGAAAAATTTTATAAGAAGAAAAGCTTTATATGAAGAAGAACTAATTTCAAAAGAAAAATTTGAAGAAATTAAAAGAGAATATGAAGTTGCAAAAAGGGACTATGAAAGGCAGATTAACCAATATAACGATGCAATTAAAAACTTAAATTATCAATTAGAAAGTCTCAACGCTAAGAGAAAAGCACTTAAATCCGAGATTGATAAATACTACATTAAATCTCCAATTAGTGGTAAAATTTTAAGAAAATTTGTTAATGAAGGCGAGTATGTCAATCCTCTGCAACAGAACAGTGCTTTATTTTCTGTGGGAAACGAGAAAAATCTTGAAACAGTGCTTTTTGTAGATGAGGAATATATTCCCAAGGTTAAAACTGGAATGAAAGTTTATATTACTCTTGATTCTTATCCCGGAGAGATTTTTGAAGGTAGAATAAAGAGCCTTGAGAGTCAATCTGATAGAGCTACAAGGACAGTTAAGGTAAAGGCTGATGTTAACTATGGAAAGCCAGTTTTTTTTGGCTTAACTGTGGAGGCAAATATAATAATAGATGAAATTGAAGGAATTTTTATCCCAGAGAAAGCTTACCAGAACGGTTACGTAGAGGTTTTAGATGGCAATAGAGTGAAAAAAATAAAAGTAAAGGTTTCTCCAGAAAAATACAATGGTTATCTTCTTGTTATAGAAGGTTTAGAAGAAAACCAGGAGTTAGTAATAAGATGAAACATATTGTTTTTGTTACTTTAAAGTTACTTTTTGAAAGAAAAAGGCAAACCATCGTAGCTATAGTAGGAGTTTCTATTGGAGTGGGAATTTTTATTGCAATGGCTTCACTTATGAATGGTTTTCAAAAATATTTTATTGAGCAGGCCTTAGATGTAAATGCCCATATAACCTTAAAAGCAAAAGATGAATTTGATAAAGAAAAAATACTCAAGAAGGTTTATGGAGATAACTCATACTTTAAAGTTTATGGAGCAAAACCCAAGGAGTTGAAGGATAAAATTGTAGATTATAAGTTTTTAATAGAAAAATATAAAAAGGATAAAGAAATAATAGGTATTGCACCTCATCTTACAGGACAGGGAATTGTAAAGTATGGAACTGTTGATAAATCAGCATCTCTTATCGGGATAGATCCTGTAATGGAAAGAAAAGCTTCTGTTATTGATAAGTTCGTTTTAAACAAAAAACTTGACATGCTAATCTCTGACAAAGACAGCATTATTATGGGCAAGCTCCTTGCAAGAGATCTTGGAGTTGATGAAGTAGGTAAAAAGGTGATTATAACATCATCTTATGGAATTACCCATCTTTTTAAGGTTGTTGATTTTTTTGAATCTGGTATTACCATGCTTGACCAAACAAGAATATATATGAATTTGAAAACCCTACAAACCATTCTCAATAAACCTAATGAAGTCAATGAAATAATTTTTAAAATAAAGGATGTTTATCGTGCGAATGAAATTGCTGACAGGATAAATAGGGAAACTGGTTATTATACAGAAAGCTGGCAGAAAGCATTCAGGAATTTTTTACAACTTTTCAAAATCCAAAACTACATTACCTACATGATTGTTTTTGCTATTCTTGTGGTCTCTGCTTTTGGAATTTTTAATATTATAATGATGACAGTCCTTGAAAAGAAAAGGGATATAGCAATACTCAAGGCATTGGGTTATGAAAATATTGATATAATAAAGATATTTGTTTTTCATGGAATAATCATTGGTTTTCTTGGAGCAATACTTGGATGTCTATTAGGTTATGCTTTGCAGGAATTTCTTGCTTCTGTGAATGTTAGTGTAGAAGGCTTAGTAAAAACAAAAGGATTTGCCCTCGACAGAAACCCTCTGTATTTTCTCTATGGAATTTTATTTGCTTTTACTTTTTCAACTTTAGCAGCATTTTATCCTTCCTATAAAGCTTCAAAACTTAATCCTGTTGATATTTTCAGGAGCAGTGTTTGAGTAGCATTATTCAACTTAAGAATGTTAATAAAAAAATAAAAGATGAAACAATACTCAAAGATATCAATTTATCTGTAAATAAAGGAGAATTCATAAGCATAGTTGGACCATCCGGATCAGGTAAAAGTTCTCTTCTGTATATAATCGGACTTTTAGACACACCAAGCGAGGGTGAAGTATTCGTTGAAAAACAAAAAATAGATTTCGAAGAAAAAAATAAAATTGCTCATTTAAGAAATATGAAGTTTGGATTCATCTTTCAATTTCATTATCTTGTCGGAGAATTTACTTTGCTTGAGAATGTTATGGTTCCCATGTTAAAAGCAGGAAAGACAAAAAAGGAAGCTACGGAAAAAGCCTATTCGCTTCTTAAAAAGTTAGGGCTCAATGGAAAGGAGAAAAGAAAGCCTTTTCAGATTTCAGGAGGAGAGCAGCAGAGAGTAGCAATTGCAAGAGCTCTTGCAAATGACCCAATTGTAATAATAGCTGATGAGCCTACTGGTAATTTGGATTCAAAGAATACGGCTATTGTTATGGATATTTTCTGCAAGTTATATCTTGAAGGCAGGACAGTAATCATGGTAACTCATGAGATAGAACTGACTGAAAAGGCAGAAAGAATTATTAAAATGTTGGATGGTAAAATTGTAGAAGATATTGAGCTAAGTAAAAAAAATGTTAAGCTTAAGCATGATTATAAAAATGTTGGAGACTGATTTTTATTATTTTTACATGCGGGGAAGTAGAATTTAAAAAATTAAACAGAATTGCAGAAATATACTTTAATTTAGCACCTTGACTTTTTTATTAATTTTATGTTTTTAATCTAAAAATAAAAATTCTGGAGGAAATCATTGAAAGAGTTTCACATCATAAGCACAGGCAATTCTCTTTTAACAAATGCTCAAAAGGCTGGAGTTTTTCCTGAAAGAAAAACTTCTGAAGAAGATTACTGGAGGAGTTTGCTTGAGAATCCTCAGGAAATTAACCGCCTTGTAGAGTTTCTTAAAAGCGCGCCTTATAAGCATTCTGCAGAAATGAATACATTTTTAAGAATTACGCAAGGTAAACCGAAGGAGCTCATAGAAGTTTATTTATTTGGCACAAAGACAGCATCAAATGAACTTTGCAGGGTTGCAATTGAAAAATTTTTAAAAGACTCAGGATATTCAATTTATACTCCCTATGAAATAAGTGGATACTTCTGGGAAGCAAAATACTATGATCCATCCTATGCTCTTGACAGATTTAAACTTGGTATATCAGAGCTTGTTGACAGATTAATTTATATTGCGAAGAAAAAACAGAAAGAAAACTATAAAGTATTTTTCAACCCCACAGGTGGACTAAAGGCTCATGTAATTGCTACTGCTCTTGTAGGAATTATTACGGATTGTGAAATCTATTACATGAATGAAGAGTTTCATGAAGTAGTATTTTTACCAAAACTATTTTATATTCCAAAAGGAAAGGAGCTGGAACTTCTCAAAAAATTATCCAGTAAAAGAGTTGTTCGATATGAAGAGTATGAAATCTTAGAAAAGGAATACTCTGAAGAAATTGAAAGACTTGAAATTTACGGCCTAATTGGAAGACTCCCTGATGAGTTCCAAAAGACTCTGTGGATAACTAATAAAGGACTTTTATTTATTCATGAACAATCATGATTTATTAAAAATTTTAAGAATGTTGCGGAAAAACTATGTTAAATATTCCGAATTTTTACCTGGAGAAGGCGATTTTCACGGAAGAAATTTCATTAAAAAAATATTTTTAAAATATGGAAAAATTTAAAGAAATCCTTGTTTGTGTTATAGGTGGAATTCCTCAAATTATTACAGAGACTCTTTATGCTTTATCACAAAGCACTCCGCCAGTAAACATTGAGGAAATGTATATAATTACCACATCAACAGGAAAAAAGCAGATTGAAAATGCATTGATTGAAAAAGGAATTCTAAAACAGTTTCTCACTGAATATGACCTTCCTCAAATTGAGATAAAGCCTTCCTCAATTATTGTAATAAAAGATAAAGATGGCAATGAAATTGATGACATAAGAGATTCTTCCCAGAGTGAGGCAACAGCGGATACAATTATCTCTTTAATAAGAGAACTTACAACAGATAATTCAGTAAGGCTTCACTGCTGTCTTGCAGGTGGAAGAAAAACAATGAGTTTTTATCTTGGCTCTGCACTTCAACTTTTTGGTAGAAGCTGGGATAAACTCTATCATGTTTTGGTAAGCCCTGAATTTGAATCACACCCTGAGTTTTTCTATAAACCAAAACAGGAAAGATTTATAAAATGCAGGCTTGCTAATGGAACAGTGCAAGAAATAAGCACAGAAAAAGCAAAAATTGAAATTATGGAACTTCCTTTTATAAAATTTTCAGGAAAAATTCAGCTTCATGGAAAAAACTTTAAAGAACTTATACAAGAGACTCAATCAGAAATTGATCTTGTCCTCACTCAACCTGAGATAATCCTTTATATAAAAGATAGAAAAATTGAAATTGCTGGAGTTTCATTTACCATGAGTCCTATTTTAATTACTCTTTATGCCACATTTTTACAACAGAAAATTTTATGTCCAAAGGATGCTCTTTGCGGTAGTTGCACTGATTGCTATGTATCCTTAGGGCAGATTACTGAGGAGCCTTTTGCAAAAGAGTTTGCCAAATTTTATTCAAAAACTTATAATCCTTTAAACATTGCAGAAGAGGAAATAATAGAGTATGTCAAAAAGAAACTGAATCTCTATACCTTAAGAACTTACATAAGTAAGATAAATAGAGAAATCTCTAAGGCATTAAATGATGAGGCTACACCATGTAAAATTAAGTCTGTCAGAAAATATGGTGCAACAATCTATGGAATTGCCGTTGACAAAACAAAAATAAAAATCAATTGAAATATTGCAGCAACATTGTTTTTTAGTATAATTTAACAATTTTTAAATAAAATTAAAATAATAATAAATCATGAAGGGAGACTGAAAAATGGATATTAAAGTTTTAAAAATTGCATTGGCAGGACTTCTTCATGATATTGGAAAATTTATGGAAAGAGCTGGAATAGATATCCCATCTGAATACATAGATGGCAATCAATCCCTGTATCAACCAAAAACTAATTGGCAATACACTCACAAACATGCCCTTTACACAGCTTACTTTATTGATGAAATGGTTAAATATTTTCCTCGAGAAATTACAGAATATGCCTCTTCAAGGGATTCTTTTATAAATCTTGCTGCAAAACATCACAAACCAGACTCTGACTCTCCTGAACAACTAATAATTCATGAAGCAGATTGCCTTAGCAGCGGAGTTGAAAGAAAAGAATTTGAAGAAGAAAAATGGATTGCAAAAAAAGCAAAGGAAATTCCATTATTCCCGATACTTGAAGATATATCAGTTGCTGAAAAATGGAAGGAAAATAAACCTGAAAACTTTATTTTTTCCTATCCTCTGAAAGAAATTTCTCCATTAAACATCTTTCCTGTAAAAAAGCAGGATTCTCAGCAACTGGCTTATGGTGAGCTTTATCAAAAATTTATTCAAGTCTTTAAAAGTCTTCCTCATAAAGAATGTCTTAAACTCTGGATGGAACATTTTGATTCATTACTTTTTGTTTTTACCACTTCAATCCCATCGGCAACACTAAAACACTCTGATGGTAGATTTGAGGAAATTATATCAGACATTTCTCTTTATGACCATGGCAGACTTACCTCTGCATTTGCTGTTTCAATGTATCTTTATCATCTGTTAACAGATTCAATGGATAAAAATTCAATAGAAAAGACGGATGAAAAGAAGTTTCTTTTAATTGAAGGAAATTTTTACGGCATTCAGGATTTTATATTTTCAGAAGGTGGTTCTACAGCTAAATATGCAGCCAAAATGCTGAGAGGCAGATCCTTTTATGTTTCTTTACTCAGTGAGCTTGCTGCAGATTTTTTACTTGACAGACTCGGGTTACCTTTTACATCAGTTGTTACAAATGCAGCAGGAAAATTTAAAATTCTGGCTCCAAACACGAAAAAACATATTGATGCATTAAAATCAACAGAGTATGAAATAAATCATTGGCTTATGGAAAACTTTTATGGAGAGGTAAGTATTGGTTTTAGCTGGGTGGAAGCATCACCAGAGGATTTTATTTGCAGTAAAGACAGTCTTGAAAAACTTTTAAGGGAGATAGGCAGAGCTTCAGAGGAACGCAAATACAAGAAAATAGATCTTATCCAATACGGAGGAACAAAATATACAGAGAAATATCTTGATAAATTTTCAGATGCTGGGGTATGCCCTCTTTGCAATCGTAGAGCAGCAAATCATGAAAATAAAATAAAAGAAGAATACCTCTGTGATATTTGTTACGATCATGTAAAAATTGGCGAAAATCTTGTTAAAAAAGATATTGTTACAATAGCTACAGCTGATGCAGCGCTTCCTGAAAAACTTAAGGTGCCAATTTTTGATAAATATCAGGTAAGCTTTGTATCAGGTAAACTTTCAGAACTTTTAAGACAAAATAAAATAGTTCATTATTGGAATATTAACTCTCTCTGGAAAGACAGTAGCATCCTTGAAAATTTTGCTTCGATCAAACTGATAAATGGCTATGTTCCAAAATTTACACCGGAGTATGAAAAAGAGATTGAGAAACTTACTTATAAAGACTCAGAGCAAGATAACAAGGAAACAAGGGAAGCTATTCAGAAACAATCAATTCTTAGCTTTCATCATATTGCAAAACTCTCATTGCAGGAGACTCCCTCTGGATTTGCTGGAGTTGATGCTCTTGGCGTTTTCAAAGCAGACATTGATAATCTTGGAACAATATTTGCAAAAGGATTAAGACCAGAGAAAAGAACCTTTTCAAGATATGCCACACTTTCACGGCAACTTAATCTCTTTTTTACTCTTTATTTGCCTTATCTATGTAAAACAGAGTTTAAAAATATATACACAATTTTTGCAGGTGGAGATGATCTTTTTCTTATTGCTCCATGGAAGGAAATAATCAGATTTTCTATGAGAATTTCTGAAGATTTTTACAAATACTGCTGTGAAAACAGCGAAATTACGCTTTCAGCTGGAGTATATATTACAAAGCCTGAAACTTCTGTGATGACAATGGCTGAGATTTCAGAAAAGGCATTAGAGCAATCAAAATACAGCGGGAAAAACAGAATAACAATCTTTAATTGTCCAGTGGAGTGGAATAAATTAAAAGAATTTAACGAGATTATAAAAGAATTAGACAGCTGGCTTAGCAAGGAAATTATAACCAATTCATTCATATATAAATTGAATGAAATTAGAGAGCTTGCAGAGGAAGCAGAAAAAATACTGAAGGAGCAGTCAATTCACAAAAATCTGAATCCTTTAACCTGGAGAGCTAAACTCTATTACTTTGCTATAAGAAATATTGGAAAGGGAAAAAACAAAGAAGAAAGAATCAAAATTACAGAAGAAATTTTATCCAAACTTGCAAACTGGATAGAGACATACAAGGAATCCTTTAGGATTCCTTTATGGCATACAATTTATATAAGGAGGAAAGCATGAACAACAAAATCAAATTCTGGGAAGATGAAGCCAGAGAAATTGTAAATCCAGAGCTGTTTTCTGAAATAGCTGATAAATGGGCAAAAGACATAAAAGAAAGTGGTAAGAAAAAGAAAGATAAAAACAAGATTTCTCAATTAAGGAAATTTTATGATGAAGTTTTAACTTTTCATGGAAGAATAAAAAATGATGAAGAATTTCAGAAAATGCTTCCCTACATTAAAATTCTTAATGCAAAAGCCTACTATGCTGAAGGCAGAAATCTTATTACAGAAGAATTTAGAATGTTTCTTAAGGAATGTATAAATCAAATTCGGAGTAAAAAAGATTTTGATGTCTTTGTTAAGTTTTTTGAAGCTTTTATGGGTTTTTACAGGTATTATGACGAAAAAATGAAATAAAGGAGGCAACTGATGAAACTAAAAGAAATTAAAGCAATTAAAGGTAAAATAATCATCAAAACAGGATTGCACATAGGTTCAGGCAACATGGAAATGCAAATAGGTGGAACAGACAACCCTGTTATAAAACACCCCTTTACACAAGAGCCATATATTCCAGGTTCATCTCTAAAAGGAAAAATAAGAAGTCTTCTGGAGTATTACTATGGCATTGTTCAAGAAGCAGCAAAATCAGAAGATTTTAAGAATTCAGGTGGGCTGGCAACTCCAAAGATGCTTAAAAATGCAGATGGTGAGATAAAAAATCACATCAAAAATATACTAAAAGTATTTGGTGCAGGTGCAGGAGAAACTGATGAGAACTTGATTATAGAAATTGGACCAACAAGAGTCTCATTTAGTGATTGTAGATTAAATGAAGATTTCAAAAAACAAGCTGAACAAAATCATTGGAGCTATATTGAAGTAAAATCTGAAAACAGAATAAATCGTATCACAGGAACAGCAAAGGATCCAAGATTTATTGAAAGAGTTCCAGCAGGAACTGTATTTGACTTTGAAGTATATTTTAAAGTTCTGGATGATGAAGATGAAAAACTTTTTGAAGACTATTTATTAAAAGGACTTAAACTCCTTGAGCTTGACTCTCTTGGAGGCTCTGGAAGTCGTGGATATGGAAAAATTGAGTTTCAATTTGATGATGAAGCCTTAAAAAATAAATTCAACTCTTTAAAGCTCTGGGGGTAACTTTGAAAACCTATATTGTAAAGATAAAGCCTTTGACAGGTTTTGGAAGTCCTATAAAGGGAGATACTCTTTTTGGACACCTTTGCTGGCAAGCCTTTGAGGATTCTCAACTTTTTGGTAAATCTCTTCAGGAGCTTCTTAAAGACTATGAAGAAAATCCTTTTATTGTTGTTTCTTCAGCTTTTCCTGTAGTGAAGGAAAAAATTTATCTGAAACGTCCATCAATGCCATTGTATAAGCTATTTAAAATTTCAGAGAAAGAATTCATACAAAAGAGGAAGGAATTAAAAAGCAAAAATTACTTTGCCTTTGAAATTCCCCTTAAGCCCCTGAATGAGATTACATACGAGAAGATAAATTTTATTGAAGAAGACAGCCAAATAAGATGCACCATAAACAGATTAACAGGCACAACAGGTGAAGCTCCATTTACTCCTTACACAGTTGATAAAATTTATTTCAAGACAAAACTTGCCATATTTATAGGGCTGAGACAGGATATAGCAGTTGAATCATTTAAAGAAGCACTTAAAAGAGTAGGAAATTACGGGTATGGCAAAGATGCAACAGCTGGATATGGTAAATTTGAAGTAGAGGATATCAAAGAAATTCAACTTTTGGCAAGCTCCGGTAATTATAATGCTTTGTATACCCTTTCTCCTTCAGTACCAAAGAAAGAAGAAGTAAAAGATATTTATTTCACCCCTTTTATTAGATTTGGTCGTTTCGGAAGCATTTTTGCAAAATTAAAAAATCCATTTAAAAATCCTGTTGTATTTGCTGATGAAGCAGCAGTATTAATTCCAAACGAAGATATTAAAAAACCTTACATTGGAATGAGCATACAGAATCTTTCAAAAGCTATCCCTGAAGCAGTAACACAGGGATACTCCTTAGTTTTACCTGTGGAGGTGCAAGATGCTTTATGAGATAAAGCTTCATATTTTAAGTCCAGTTCACATTGGATGTAATGAGTGCTATACTCCTACAGAATTTGTCATAGATGTTGACAAAAGCATAATGATTCATTTTGATTTATGGCAATTTATAAAAACTCTTAATGATAAAGAATGGAAGGAATTTGAAAATATATCTGAAAAAGACACAGTTGCCTGTCTTGTGCAATTGTATAGATTTTATTCAAAAGTTAAGGAAAAAGTAAAAGGACGAATTATTTCCATTCCTAAAGAATTAGCTGAAAGATACAGAGAAGTAAAGCAACTGAACGATGAAAAAGAAATTTTAAAAAAATTCAATGAGTTTGAGATACCAAGAACTTTTTTCAATCCCTACACACAAACTCCCATAATTCCTGGAAGTTCTTTAAAAGGCTCTTTAAGAACTGGCTATCTTGATAAAACGCTTGCAGAGTCTCCAGATAAAGAGAATTTAATAAAAAATGCAGATCCCAGGAATCCTGAGCAACTGGAGGCGAAAATTCTTGAAGGTCAAATGTCAACAGATCCTTTTAGACTCTTAAAAATTTCAGATTTGGAACCTGAAGGACAAGTAAAAACAAAAGTGATATATCAAATAAATGTGAACAAATTGAAAGACAACATTCGTTCAACCCTTTCTATTCCTATAGAAGTCATTCCTGAGGGAAGTATATTTAAGGGCACTGTAAAATTAGACAGTTTGATAGAAAATTCTGATATAAAAAAGCCTTTTGACTTTAAATCTCTTCTTACCAAAGTTCATGCCCATTACGCCGAGATTTTTAATAGGGAAGTTGATTTGAGAAAAAATAAAGGTTTTAGACGGCCTCTTATAGAGCAATTTAAAAATGAATTAAAAATCAAATATTTTCTAATTCGCATCGGGAAACACTCAGGTGCAGAGGCTGTTACAATAGAAAGTGTAAGAAAGATAAAGATAAGAACAGCAAAAGGCTCAATATGGGATAAAACACCGACAACCATCTGGCTTGCCTCTCAGAACAAAAAACCAGCTAATCTTAGTCAAGCAATACCTTTTGGATGGGTTATGCTTGAGGTAGTAAATGCAGATACACTATAAAATTGTTGAGTTTACACTGAAAGCTGAGACAGAAATAAATTTGCCAGATTTTAAAGGCTCTGCTTTTAGAGGAGGTTTTGGAAATATTCTCAGACAAATTACATGCGTTCTTAAAAGACAGCAATGTATAGACTGCCCCATTAAAACAAAGTGTATTTATGCCTATGTTTTTGAAACTGTTTCTGATACTACAGCAAATTTTTTAAACATGCATAAATATGAAAAAGTGCCTCATCCCTTTGTCTTTGAACCACCCTTAAACAAGAAAAAATTATACCAGCCAGCAGAAGAATTTAAATTTAAAATAATCCTTATTGGAAAAGCAATAGAGTATTTACCATACTTTGTTGTTACAATTAAAGAACTTGGCAAGGTAGGCATTGGTAAAGCTAAGGGAAAATTTATCATTTCCAACATATCATCATCTAATTTAGAGACAATATCATTAAATTCTGTCAATTTAGAGCAAAATTTTACAAAATTGTCTTTAAATATTCTTACTCCTATCAGGATAAAATATAATCGTTCACTTGTCAATCAACTTGATTTTCATGTTCTTATTCGGTCAATTCTAAGAAGAATTTCATTATTGTATTATTTTCATTGTAAAAAAGAACCTTTACAGGTTGATGTAAACTCATTGATTGAAAAAGCAGAAAAAGTCAAAATATTAGATGACAACACACGTTGGTATGACTGGGAGCGTTACTCAAGCAGGCAGGACACCAGAATGAAACTTGGTGGAGTAGTTGGAGAAATTACCTATGAAGGAGACATCACTCCATTTATCCCATTTCTTAAAGCTTGTGAAATTCTCCATGTAGGTAAAGGAACGAGCTTTGGCTTAGGCAAATATGAAATAGTTAACCATCAAATAAAACTTTAATTTTATCATTCAATATCCTTTAGTCTGTTTAAAATTCACTTCCTCTGGATAACCACAAAATGCGACTTTGGCAATCTAACTTTAAATCGCTTTAAAATGTTGTCTTCAGTGCTCCTTTATATTCAGTGCTCCTTTATAGAAAAACAAAAAGAAATATTTCTGCAATATTGTATTTCAATACATTAACTTTTTATCATTGCTTATGACATCACTGATGAACGAAGGCTTGCACAGATTAGATATTTTTTGAAATCATACAGCATAGGAACTCTAAGGAGATATAAAAAATGGCTTCAGACAAGAAGAACCATGATGCAAATTCAAGTTTTAAGAGAAATATTCCAGAGATTCAATATCCCCGATGAAATTGGTGAAGGAAATTATCAATTTGTCATAAATAAGTTTATTCAGGCTCACCCGCATTGGAACATTATCCATGACATAATTGAAAACTTTATTAGAGCGATACTTTTAGGAAGAATGCTTCATGCTGGATTAGACCCTCATTTTGGAATAATCAACCGGAGAGTCAATTTTGGCTTTTTACTTGATTTTTCATTGATTTTTGAACCAGAAGTAGATTTTCAAACAATAAAGTTTTTCCACTCTAATAGTGTAAAGATTGAAGATAACGAACTTTCAAATGAAAACATAAAAAGCATTATTGACAGATTTGAATCAAGAAGGCAAAATATTTCTCAATTAGTTGAAACTGTTATTGATGAGTTTTTTGAAATTATGAAGGATTTAAGAAAATGAAAGCAGCTTATCTTGTATGTTATGACATTGCAGACGAAAAAAGGCTTGCCAGAATATACAGATTTATGAAAGGCAAGGGACTACATCTTCAATACTCTGTTTTTTATTGCGTTCTGACACCACAACAACTTAAAAATTTGAAAGATGAATCTCTCTTTCATTCGTGGGTATTGGAAAAGAGACTCAGAAGGAATGGAATTTATATGAGCAATTCTAAATAATTGTCTTTTCTCGTTGTTAAAGATGGTTTTAGCTCCTATCGATAATGCTAAAGATTGACTTTTTTTATTAATTTGTGCTTTAATTTATAAAAAATTTTGGTCTTTGACAAGTCTGGATTAAATTTAAACAAGAGCTGAAAATATTGAAAATAGGAAACTTGACCTCATTTAAAAGGGATTGCGACCCGAACGAATTTTCTAAATGCTCATGATCCAGAATTACGTAGGAAACTTGACCTCATTTAAAAGGGATTGCGACTCGTGGAGGAGGAGGAACCGAATCAATTTTGTTAACTTAAGTAGGAAACTTGACCTCATTTAAAAGGGATTGCGACAAAACCCAGCAAAGACACTGGATGATGCTTACACGGGAAAACTTGATACCAAACCTATCAAGGTTACCCAGGAATGTAAAAGCAAAGTAGACAAAATTCTTCAAAAAAGCAGTGAAATAGCAAGAAATCTTGGAGTTAGAGGCACCCCATTCTTCATAATAGAAGGCAAAGTTATCCAGGGAGCTGATATTCTTCGGATACAGGAAGCTTTGTCTGGACTACAATCAAAGGAGTCAAAGTAGCATAAAATTAAGGAAAGGAGGTTAAAACAGTTGAAATCAGTGGTAAAAATTGTATGCTTATTAGCAGTTCTGTTTAGTTTTACCTGTACTGCTTTTGCTACTGAAGAGCAAACTAATTGTAATGCCCTGTTTAAGGAGATAGTGCTAATGAGAGATGCCATGAGACAACAGATAGCAGGGAGAACCACTTTTGATCTTGAAAAGGACAAAGCTCTTTTTGTTGATCTCTTCAAGCTAAGAGCAAAAGAAGAACAAATGGCAGCTTTAGGATGTTTCATTGTGCCTGCTTTTGACTTAGACGAAGTGAAAAAGACAACAGGCTTAACACTTGTAATCTACGATCCTTCAAAAGAAAAAGGAATACGTTATTCGTGGGCTTTACATTACTTAGGAAAAGGACTTAACATTCGGAGAGTTAGCAATCCAAAGCAGGCGGACTTAGTAAAAAAGGTTCCTCCTACTGCCCCAGTGTGTTTTCTTGAAGGTGAAGGCGACCTGTTTAATCAAACAGTTGTTGTTAGATGCCCATTTGTTTCACTTGAGAAACACTGGCCAATAACCCAATATCGTATAACTTTAGGTGGTAAAGAGCAGGCTCCTCTTGATCCTTTTAAAATTTCTGATGAATATCCTTTTTTATCTGCAATTTTTGCAAGTTTCATTTTTTCAGAGATCAAGCTTGAGCCTGAAATAAAAGCTTGGTTTGAAAAAGAGTTTGGACCAAAGACCCGTGGGTTTATCAAAGAGGTCTCTGATGAGAAGTAGGAAACTTGACCTCATTTAAAAGGGACTTATTGCCTCACATAAAAATCTATTCATATTTAATTCCTCTTTTATTTCTTCTGCTACATCCTTTCGTTCAAGAACTCTCTCAAAAGGAGTTTTTACCTTTTTCTCGACACCGTGTTGTCCTTGCATCCCTTGTGGGTGCGAAAAGGAACCTGTAACGAATGGTATTTCAAGTAGATTTTAAATAAGGCAATTCGATTCTTTGCATTTAATCTGTCTTTGAATTTATAATGGAAATAAAAAAATCTGGAGGATACCTATGAAGGCATCAGAGCTCTGGAAGGAAATTTTAAAAGCTCCAAAACAAAAAAAAGAACTTTTAAAAGATATAGAAAAACTGGCAAAGGAAAATACTGAGCCTACGGAAATTCATTTTGGCACATCTGGATGGCGTGGAGAGATTGGTTCTGATTTTACAATGCAGAATGTAAGAGTGCTAACAAAAGCAATCATTGAGGCAGTAAAAAGCGAGGACTCCATGATTTTAAATGCTATGGGAGTGAACTCTTTCAATGAATTCAAAGAAAGAGGAGTGATCGTTGGACATGATAATAGAATTTTCGGAAAAGAATTTGCCTATGAAGTAATAGGATTATTTCAATCAGAAGGAGTTAAATGTTACTATGCAGGCGAAGCAGCAACTCCAGAGTTTTCAGCGGGAATAATTGAACTTAAAGCAGCAGCTTCAGTTAATCTTACTCCAAGTCATAATCCAGCAAACTATGGAGGACTGAAATTAAACCCTGCAGATGGAGGACCAGCTCCAGAAGAGCTTACAAAACCAGTTGAAGCTATTGCGAATGAAATAATGAAAAAAGCTC
The DNA here is from genome assembly GCF_040451425.1 of Thermodesulfovibrio sp. 3462-1. Classification (NCBI taxonomy): domain Bacteria; kingdom Pseudomonadati; phylum Nitrospirota; class Thermodesulfovibrionia; order Thermodesulfovibrionales; family Thermodesulfovibrionaceae; genus Thermodesulfovibrio; species Thermodesulfovibrio obliviosus. The sequence goes on along the minus strand of NZ_CP144374.1, from coordinate 1,569,014 downwards.
AGGATGTAAAAAGCATAAAACCAAAAAACATTGAAAAAATAGACCTGACAGAGCTTTACATAAAATTTATTAAAAAGACAGCTGTGTTAGACCTGGAAAAAATTAAAAATTTCATGGAAACTGAAAAACCTATATGTGCAATTGACCATATGTATGGAACAAGTAGAGGCAAGCTGGCAAGAATTCTTTCATTAAAGCCAGGAACTTTTGTATGTTTAAGAAAAGAGGATGACCCCCTCTTTGAAGGTCTTTCTCCAGAGCCAAGCGAGACTAATTTAAAGCTTGCCCTATCGTATTTAAATAAAGACTCTTTAGGATTTGCAGCTATCATCGATCCTGATGCAGATAGAGTTCGTTTTGCAGACCTGAAAAGACAGATTCCAATGAATTATTTTGGTGCAATGGCTTTCCATTATCTTTATAATTACAAAGGGATGCGTGGAGTTGTTGTAAAAAGTGTTGGAACAAGTAACTTTGTAAATGCCATTGCAGTAGCTCGAGGTGTTGAAGTTATTGAAACAAAAGTGGGATTTAAGAATTTTAGACCATATCTTCTGCCAGAAGCAACAAAAAAAGCCATTGTAGCATTTGAAGAATCTGACGGTATTTCAGTCCAGAATCATATCCTTGAAAAAGATGCTATTTTTGGTTGTTTGCTCGCCCTTGAGATGATGGCTACGCTCCATAAAAACATGAGTGATTATCTTGAAGAGATTGAATCCACTTATGGGAGATATTATTCAGACAGAACGGGCATTGAGATACCACGGGAAAAGTTCGGTCCCCACATAAAAAAGCGGGTATATGTATTGAAAGATTACTATAAAGCTGGTGATTTATTTAAAGCGGGAATGCTTAAGAAAAAGATTCTCAACATAACAGACATTGATGGTATTAAAATTGTTTTTGATGACCTATCATGGATTATGATAAGACCATCAGGAACAGAACCAAAAATTCGCATATATGTAGAAACAAAGAATCTGGAAGAGAAAAATTATCTTATTGAAGAAGCTAAAAAACTTGCAGAGACAATATGGCAGTGATTATACCCTCAGGGAGACAATAAAGATGATTAACTGGGCAGAGGAGCTTAAAAAAGAGTCTTTTCCAAATAATCCGCAGGAATTAAAAATTTTACAGACTCATATTTCCTATGTTTTTATTGCCGATCATGTTGTGTACAAAATTAAAAAATCTGTGAACTTTGGTTTTCTTGATTTCACAACTGTTGAGCTAAGAAAACTTTACTCGGAAAAAGAAGTTGAACTTAACAGAAGGCTTTGCCCAGAGATTTATCTTGGCGTTGTTCCTATTTCTTTAACAGAGCATGGCTATAAAATTGAGGATAATTCAAATGTTGTTGAGTATGCTGTAAAAATGAAAAGGCTTCCAGAGGATGGAATGATGCAAAAAATTTTAAAAGACAGAGTATTAACAGAAAAACATATTGATTTAATTGTGGATTTACTCGTCCCTTTTTATAAATCAGCCAGGACAGGAAAAGGCGTTAATGAGTATGGCTGTATTGATACAGTTTCTTTTAATACTGAAGAAAACTTCAATCAGACAGAGAGCTTTGTTGGCATTGCTCTGAATAAATGGAGATATAATGAGATTGTTAGCTGGACAAGAAACTTTATAAAAGAAAACAAAGCACTCTTTGAAACCCGCATTAAAGAAGAATTTATCCGTGAAGGTCATGGAGATCTTTACTCAGCCAATATATGCTTTGATAATTTAAAAAAAGTTTACATATTTGACTGCATTGAGTTCAATGAAAGATTTAGATGTGGTGATGTTGCCTCTGACATAGCTTTTTTAAGCATGGATCTGGATTTTCATAGCTATAAAGAGCTTTCAGAATACTTTGTTAGAACCTATGTGGAAAAATCTAACGATAGAGATTTATTGAAACTTTTGAATTTTTATAAATGTTACCGTGCCTATGTGAGGGGGAAAATCGGATGTTTTACCTCAGAGGATACTGCTTTATCCGAAGAAAGAAAAAAGGATGCTTTACAGGAGGCGCAAAAATACTTTGACCTTGCCTATCTCTATGCTGAGGGGAAACCAAAAGTTTTTGTTGTTTTCGGACTTTCTGGAACTGGGAAGTCAACCCTCGCAAGAGCCCTTGCTAAGAAGACCCTTGCAAAATGGATTCCCTCTGACATTGTAAGAAAAAGCCTTGTTGGAATTGCTCCAACAGAGCATCATTATGAGCCCTTTGAAAAGGGTATTTACAGTAAAGAATTCACAGAGAAAACCTATATGAAAATGATAGAAATTGCAAGGGAAAATCTCCTCCTTGGCAGGGATGTTATTTTAGATGCAACCTTTCGTGAAAGAGTCTTAAGACAGGCACTAATGAGAGAGCTTAATTTTGCTGAGATCTACTTTATATGGTGCACTGCAGAAGACAGCGTTGTTAAGGAAAGGTTTATGAAAAGAAAGGAAGCAGAAGATATCTCCGATGCCCGCTGGGAGATATATTTAGCGCAGAAGGAAAAATTTGAACCTCCAGATGAAATACAAGAGGGAAGATTAATAAAAGTTGATACTTCCGAGTTTAAAGATTTAACTGAAGTAGTGATTAAGAAGATTTACTCTGATTTCCTACTTCAGTGAATTAATGTATGAGCTAAAGAGTGTTAGACTTTTTTTATGCATCTCTGTAAGATTATAATCCATGTTTTTTTTCCAGTAAAATAAAATTTCTTCCTCAGTCATAAATTTCTTTAAGTAGTAATCTTTCAACATCTCATGAGCATATTCTATCCATTTATCCTTTGCATAAAGAAGTTTTTCCTTAAATTTTGTATAAACTCCGTAAAGTTCACTATCAGGCGCTGTAATTTCTTTTCTTACAATCCATAAAGCAAAAACAAAGGGAAGTCCTGTATGCTTATACCATAAATTGGCAAGATCGTAAATTTTCTTGTTATTTAAGATTTTTCTGTATTTGAGAGCATCATCACCTATCAATAAAAAGGATTGTCCTGTCCATGGTGCTGCTGAAATGTCGTATTCTGGTTTTAGTCCTAAGAATTTTTCAAGTATAATTCTCAATAAAAAGTGAGAAGTCGCTGATTCAGCTGTAAGCAGTATTTTTTTTCCATCAAGAGCTTTCAAATCATAATCAGTAAAAAAAAGCACGCTCTGGACATATTCCTTTGAGCTTATACATATTCCATCAACATAGTCATAAATTTCTTGATTGAGTAGATACTCCACAGAGGAAGAAGGACTCAAATCAATCAAGTCATTTCTCAATGCCCAATTAAGCTGAGAAGGAACGCCTTTTACAAGGTGGATATCTTCTGTGAGCAAACCTTCTTTTTCAAGAACATAAAATATTGGATATACATTAGCATACTGAATCCATCCTACTTTAAGTTTCATCCTTTTATCACTCCCATTGGTTTTAATTTTACAACTTTGTGAGCCAATCCTGCATTGTGAACAACATCAACAACATTTGATACATCTTTATAAGCTTCTGGCATCTCCTCTGCCAGAGTTTCTTTTCCAGCAGACTTAACTATTATACCTCTGTTAGCAAGCTCCTGCTTAATCGACCTTCCTTTTGCCTTTTTTATTGCTTGGGTTCTACTCAGAAGTCTCCCAGCTCCATGACATGTTGAACCAAAGGTCTCTTGCATTGCTTTGTCTTGCCCTATTAGAACAAAGGAAACTCTTCCCATATCTCCAGGAATAATTACAGGCTGTCCAATATGAGTATAGCACTGAGGAAGTTCAGGATGCCCTTTTGGAAATGCACGGGTTGCACCTTTTCTGTGAACAACAACTCGCATTTTTTTTCCATTTACCATATGAATCTCTTCTTTTGCAATATTGTGAGCAACATCATAGACAACACTCATTGCAAGCTCTTTTGGTGAAAGTTTAAAAACTCTAAGAAAAACCTCTCTTGTCCAGTGCATTAAACACTGCCTGTTTGCCCATGCATAATTGGCTGCTGCCTTCATTGCTGCAAAATATCTCTGTCCTTCTTTGCTGAGAAAAGGAGCACAGGCAAGCTCTTTATCAGGAAGCTCTATCCCATATTTCTTTGTTGCCTGTATCATCTCCCTTACATAGTCATCGCATATCTGATGCCCAAAACCACGAGAACCAGTATGTATCATCACAGTAACTTGATTTTTAAACAATCCCATAGCCTCGGCAATCTCTGGTTCATAAATTTCTGCCACATACTGAACTTCAAGAAAGTGATTTCCTGAACCAAGAGTTCCTAATTGATCTTTACCACGCTCATAGGCTTTTTTACTTATAACTTCAGGGTCTGCTCCTTCAAGACATCCGTGCGATTCAATTCTTTGAAGGTCATCAGGCTCACCATAACCTTGCTCAACTGCCCATATTGCACCTTTACGAGCAACCTTTTTAAGTTCTTCATAGTTAAGCTTTATTTTTCCAGTTGAACCAACTCCAGAGGGAATATGGATGTAAAGCAAATCAACAAGCTCTTTTATCCTGGGTTCTATTTCATCCCGTGTTAGATTACTTTTAAGGAGTCTAACACCACAGTTGATGTCGTAGCCGACACCTCCTGGTGAAATTATTCCTTCTTCTGTATCAAAGGCTGCAACTCCTCCAATAGGGAAACCATAGCCTGTGTGAATATCAGGCATGGCAAGAGATTTACCCACAATTCCTGGCAGTGTTGCCACATTTGCAACTTGACGGACTGAGTCAAGCTCAAGCTCCTGTTCAAGGATTTCATCTACGAAGATGATTCCTTCGGTTCTCATTCCTTGCACAAATCCTTTTGGCACTCTGATTCTGTATTGATCTATTCTTTCTGTCCCTTCAATTTTTGGCATAGGGCACCTCTTTAATATCTTTAAATGTCAAAAATTATCTCTGCAGTCCAATGGCTGTTTTCTTTTTTAAGAACAAGATTATGGTATGTAGCTGCCTTTACAAGAAGCTTTCTTTCATGTTTTTCTGGATTAAAGGTTTCTCCATAAACTTCTGCTCTGAGAGTGTTTTCTTTAATATCTACTTTTATTGTCCTGCCAATAAATCCATAAGCATCAAACTGAAAAATAAGCTCATTGAGAAAGCTTACAAGCATATCTTCAAAAGTTTGTTCAGACAGGGTAATCTCTTTTTTTTCTTCTGGTCTCACAAGGTTTATGTCAGTGATAAGACTATAAAGCCCCAAGCCTGCATTTACAAAGCATTCTTCAATTGTTTTTCCCTCTGCTCTTAACCCTACATCTCCCCGAACATCAATAACTCTGTAACTCATTGGATGCTTTTTAAGGCATCTTCAATGAATTCTTTTACTTGAGGATCCTCTTCCTTTGTTAAAGCTTCAATTAATGCTGGTCTGGCTTCTTTATTACCAATTATCTCAAGAGCATAGGCAGCATCACCGCGAACATTTTTTTCCTTTGAATTCAAAAGCTTAATAATGTCTGGAACAATTTCTTGTAGTGCTACAGGATTTTTTACCTTCAACTCCTCAATTATTGCAAAGGCTCCAACCTTAACTCTTAATCTCTCATCAGCAAGCATCTTCGGTATTAACTTAATCTGCTCAGGTTCGTGCTCAAAAAAGGTTATGATGTTTTCAAGATATCCATTGTCAAGGTAGTCAAAAAGCATCTCTTCAAAGGCTTCACCTTCCCAGTTGCTAAAATTATTGCCATTTCCATTCATATTTTCACCCGTGCCAATCAGATTTTATTCGGCTTCTTCCTCTTATATATTTTTCAGCAGAAAGTGCTGCAATAGCTCCCTGAGCACAGGCTATAACAACCTGTCTTGCATGAGGGCTTGCCACATCACCTGCTGCAAAAACGCCCTGGATATTTGTTTGCATGAACTCATCCACCACTATAAAACTCTTTTCATCAAGCTTTAAAGCCTCTCCAAGAAAATCCACCACAGGTTGTGATCCCTGAAGATAGACAAAAACTCCTGTAACTTCAAGAGTTTTTTCATTCCCCACCTGATCCTTCAATAAAATTCCTGTAACAAAATCTGTGCCTGTGATTTCCTTTACTGAATGGGATGTGAGTATCTCAATTTTTGCAGCCTGATAAACTGGATGCTCTGGCTCCACCTTTAACTTTGAAGATGGTGTTATTAAATAGACTTTATCAGCAAATTCTGTTAAATACATTGCCTCTTTCGTGGCTTCTTCACTGTCACCAAGCACTGCTACAGTCTTTCCTCTGAAAAAAGGAGCATCGCATACTGCACAGTAACTCACACCTCTACCAAGAAGCTCACCTTCACCCTTAATTGTTGGTTTTCTTCCCATGGAGCCTGTTGCGATTATAACAGTTTTTCCCTTATAGCTACCATTCATTGTCACAACTTCCTTTATTTCTGATGTTAAATCCACTCCCACAACCTGTTCCTCTTTGTATTCAACTCCAAAGGATAGCGCCTGCATTCTGATTCTTTCAAGAAGTTCTTTGCCTGGCAGTGGTTTTTCAAGTCCAGGATAGTTTTCAATCAGAGAAGCATAGGCTAAAGCTCCTGCTGTTTTAGATTTATCAAGAATTAGCGTTTTAAGGTTTGCCCTTGCTGCATATATCCCTGCTGTGAGTCCAGCAGGTCCTCCACCAATTATAATTACATCGTAAATTTCATTCATTTTGCCTCCCTTTAATTCCACTTAATTGTCATCAAAAAATCTCAGAATTCTATAATATGTATCCCTCTGGGCTGGTCTAAATCCTGCGCTTTTTATAGCTTGTATTATCTCATCCATGCTAACACGATAGCAAACTCCTGCTGCCCTTACAACATTTTCCTCAAGCATGGTTGAACCAAAATCATTAGCACCAAACCTGAGTCCTGCCTGAGCAATTTTTATACCCTGGGTAACCCAGGAGACCTGAATATTATGGAAATTGTCAAGATAAATCCTGCTTAATGCGAGAACTTTAAGATACTTTACAGAGCCTGCTGCATGAAGCTCAGGAAATTCTCTTTTGAGCTCTGTATTGGAAGGCTGAAAACTCCATGGAATGAAGGCAGTAAATCCACCTGTTTCATCCTGAAGTTGTCTTAATGCATCTAAATGCTCAATTATATCCTCCTCTTTTTCAATGCTTCCAAACATCATTGTTGCCGAGCTCTTTATCCCGACCATGTGAGCTTCTTTCATCACATTCAACCATTCTGCTGCTGTTATTTTATTTGGTGACTGAAGCTGTCTCACCCTGTCACTTAAAATCTCTGCGCCACCACCAGGAATTGAATCAAGCCCTGATTCTTTCAGTATTTCAAGCACTTCTTTTACTGACATGCCCTGTTTTTTTGCAAGAAAGGAAATCTCTGGAGGAGAAAATCCATGCACATGAATCTTGAAATTACTCTTTATAAATTTAAGCATATCAATGTAAAAATCTAATCCGAGCTCGGGATGCACTCCACCCTGAAGAAGTATCTGGGTACCGCCTTTTTCAACGGTTTCCTGAATTTTCTGTGCAAGCTCTTCTTTTGTAAGAATATATGCTTCTGGATGTCCTGCTGGTCTCCAGAAAGCGCAAAATTTACAACGGTTAATACAGATGTTGGTATAATTTATATTTCTGTCAACAACAAAGGTAACAATGCCTTCTGGATGAAGCTTTTTTCTTATGCTATCAGCAATTCTGCCCAGCTCATAGATAGAGGCTTCTTTAAGCATCTCAAGAGCTTGTTTTTTGTCAATTCTTACCATAATCTTACCACATTATAGAAACTGTCTCTTTCCACAGGAATTTTGCCTGCCTCCCTTATCAGATGAATAAGTTCCTCAATGGTATTTCCCTTTTTTGAGCGGGCACCGGCTGAATGGGCAATTTTTTCTTCAATTACTGTTCCTTCAAGACAATCAGCACCATAAAGCAGGGCAAGTTGTGCAAGCTTTTCTCCAAGCATTATCCAGTAAGCCTTTATGTGTGGAATGTTGTCAAGCACAATCCTTGAGACAGCAATTGTCTTTAAATCATCTATTCCACTTGGATAGGGAACTTTAATATCCGTATTTTCAGGCTGATAACTTAAAGGAATGAAAGCAAGAAAACCTCCTGTTTCATCCTGAAGTTCTCTCAATTTCATCAAATGGTCAACCCTATCCTCAAATGTTTCCACATGACCATAAAGCATCGTAGCATTTGTTTTTATCCCCAGCCTGTGAGCAGTTCTGATTATTTCAAGCCATCTTTTACCAGAAATTTTTTCTGGACATATTCTATTTCTTACCTCAGGATTGAAAATTTCTGCTCCACCTCCGGGCATTATATCAAGTCCTGCTTCCTTCAGTTTCATGAGTGTCTGCTCTATAGTCAAACCAGATTTTTTTGCAAAGTAATCAATTTCAACAGCTGTAAATGCCTTAATTCCAATTGAAGGAAACTCTCTTTTTATTTTTGAAATCATTTCAAGATAGTATTCAAACTGCCATTCAGGATGAAGTCCTGATACAATATGAACTTCGCTTATATAACCAATAGTATTATGAGCTTCTTTAATCTGAGCGATTATATCATCAATGCTTAATTCATAGGCACCTTCCTCTCCCTTTGAACGGGAAAAAGCACAGAATTTGCAACGATTGACGCATATGTTGGTAGGATTAATATGTCGGTTTACGATAAAATAAACCCTATTTGAATTAAAACTTCTTGATACCTCATCTGCAAGTTCACCAAGCTCATGAATTTCATCTGTATTAAAAAGCTCTAATGCTTCATCTTTATTAATTCTCTCTGCATTCCTGATTTTTCTTTTAATTTCAGCAAACATAAACTTATTATATCACTGCTAATTGATTTATTTTAAGTTTTCATTTAAAATTTTTATATTTACCTTTGAAAGGCAAGCTATGTTTAAAAAAGTTTTAATTGCAAACAGAGGAGAGATTGCATTAAGAATAATCCGTGCCTGTAAAGAACTGGGAATTCGCACTGTTGCCATATACTGTGAGCCCGATGCAACAGCAAGATATGTTAAAAAAGCCGATGAAGCCTATCTTGTCACTCCAGGCCCTTTAAGAGGTTACCTCAATATTTACGGAATAGTGGAGCTTGCAAAAAATGTGGGTGCGGATGCAATTCATCCAGGATATGGTTTTCTTGCTGAAAATCCTCAGTTTGCAGAAGCCTGTGCACAGGCTGGAATAACCTTTATTGGTCCAAATCCTCAGGCAATAAGAAAAATGGGGCTTAAAGACGAAGCTCGTAAAATTGCTCAAAAGCTTGGTATCCCTCTGTTGCCAGGCACACCTCCTCTGCAGAGTATAGATGAAGCATTGAGTGCAGCCAGAGAAATCGGTTATCCAGTAATGGTTAAAGCTGTTGCAGGAGGTGGTGGAAGAGGATTGAGAATCTGTTATGATGAAGAATCCTTGAAGAGACAGATACCAATTGCTATGTCAGAGGCAAAAAAAGCCTTTGGTGATGAGAGAGTTTTTATTGAAAAATATCTTGAAAGACCCCATCACATTGAAATACAGATAGTGGCTGACAAATACGGAAAAATTATTCATCTTGGAGAAAGGGATTGTTCAATTCAGAGAAGACATCAAAAACTGATTGAGATTGCACCATCTCTCTTACTTACAGAAAAAGTAAGATGCCAGATGGGAGAAGCAGCAAAAAGACTTGCCTATGAGGTTGGTTACGATAACGTGGGCACAGTTGAGTTTCTTGTTGATGAAAATCTCAACTACTATTTTCTTGAGATGAACACGAGAATTCAGGTGGAACATACAATTACAGAGGAAATCACAGGAATTGATCTCGTGCAAAATATGATAAAAATTGCCTGTGGTGAGCCCCTTGAAATAAAGCAATATGAAGTAACTCTTAATGGATATGCCATTCAGTGCAGAATAAATGCTGAAGACCCTCTGAACGATTTTCTTCCTTCTACAGGTACTGTTACTGCCTATTACTCTCCTGGTGGCTTCGGAATTAGAATTGATGGACATGTAACTGAGGGGTATAATGTTTCACCATATTATGACTCTCTTCTGGCAAAGCTTGTTGCCAGAGGAAGAACATGGGAAGAGACAGTCAGAAGAATGCATCGCGCTTTGAGTGAATACATTATAAGAGGGGTTAAAACAACAATTCCTCTTTACATAAAGATCATGGAAGATGAGGATTTCTTTAAAGGCAACTTCAGCACAAGATATATAGAAGAAAAGCTTCCGAGCCTGCTTTACATTGAAGAAAAAGATCCTTTTGATATGGCAGTGATACTGTCTGCTGCCATTATTGCTCATAGCAGAGTTTAAATAAAATTAAGAGGTGTAGAGATGTCAAAATCATCACCTGTTAAAATAATGGATACTACATTGAGGGATGCCCATCAAAGTCTTCATGCCACAAGAATGAAGCTTGAGGATATAGTGCCTATTGCTGAGAAGATGGACAGAGTCGGGTTTCACTCTCTTGAAGTATGGGGAGGTGCAACCTTTGACAGCTGTTTGAGATTTCTGAGAGAAGATCCCTGGGAAAGACTGAGAACAATAAGAGCGCTTGTTAAAAACACAAAACTTCAGATGCTTCTTAGAGGACAGAATATTGTTGGATATAGACACTATCCTGATGATGTTCTTGAAAAATTTGTTGAGAGAGCCTGTGCAAATGGCATAGATATTTTCAGGATTTTTGATGCTTTAAATGACTTAAGAAACATGGAAAAGGCTATAGAAGCAACATTAAAATATGGAGGTACTGTTGAGGCAGCCTTTTGCTATACTATCGGACCAATTTATACAATTGATTACTTTGTTGAAATTGCCAAAAATTTAAGAGACATGGGAGCTCATATCATCTGCATAAAAGACATGGCAGGGCTTCTTGATCCTTATACTGCTTATGAACTTGTAAAAAAACTAAAGGAACAGATAAATCTACCAATACATCTTCATACCCATGATACAGCAGGAATGGCAGTGGCAACAACAATAAAAGCAATAGAAGCAGGAGTGGATATTGTTGATACAGCAATCTCAACAATGGCTGGTGGAACATCTCAACCCCCTCTTGAGACAATATGTCACATACTTAAAGGGACTGAAAGAGACCCAAAATTCAATATGGAGCTTCTTGATGAGATTGCTGACTATTTTTATGAAACACGGAAAAAATATAAACACTTTGAAAGTGAATACATAGGTCCTGATCCAAAAGTCATTGTTTATCAGGTTCCTGGAGGAATGCTCAGCAATCTTGTAAATCAACTCAGAGAGCAGAATGCCTTGCACAGAATAAAAGAAGTCCTTGAAGAGATTCCTCGTGTAAGAGAAGACTTTGGATATCCTCCTCTGGTTACTCCTTCAAGCCAGATTGTGGGAACGCAGGCAACTTTGAATGTTCTTACAGGTGAGAGATATAAAATGGTCACAACAGAAACGAAAAATTACTTCAAAGGACTTTATGGCAAGCCTCCTGTGCCAGTAAATGAGGAAGTGAGAAAGAAAATTCTTGGCGATGAAGAATTTATAACCTGCAGACCCGCAGACCTTCTTGAGCCAGAGTTTGAAAAGGCAAAAGCAGAGTTAAAAGACAAGGCTCGCTCTGATGAAGATGTGCTCAGTTATTGCCTCTTCCCCAAGATTTTCCTTGAGTTCCTCGATGCAAAGGAAAAAGGAATTAAAGAAGAAGTCCCTGCGCCCAGGAAAGAAGAGGCAAAACCTGCTCCAAGCCTTGCTCCAACAGAGTTTATCATAAATCTTTATGGAGAGTCCTATCATGTAAAGGTTGGTGGTAAAGGACACAAGGTTGATGGTAAAAGACCTTATTTTCTCTATATAAACAATCAACTTGTTGAAGTAATTGTTGAACCTCTTCAGGAGATTGTTCCCAGTGAGGAAGGAAAAGTGGAAATCAGACCAAAAGAATCAGTTAGACCAAGACCTTCAGAACCTGGTGACATAGCCTCCCCAATGCCTGGTACGGTAGTAAAAATTAAGGTTAAAAAAGGTGACAAAGTCAGTGCTGGAGACACGATTGTAATAGTTGAGGCAATGAAGATGGAAAATGAGATTCACTCACCAATTGATGGCATAGTTGAAGAGATTTATATTAAAGAGGGTGACATGGTCAACCCTGATGAAGTAATGATAAGGATAAGATAATGGATTTTACAGGAATTTTAAGACAGATTATAATTTCGACGCCTGCAATACTTATTGCAATTGTTTTTCATGAGCTTGCTCATGGTTTGGTAGCTTACAGGCTTGGTGACAATACAGCAAAGCTTTCAGGAAGGCTGACTCTCAATCCTTTATCCCATATTGACCCTTTTGGAACGATAATTATGCCATTCATGCTTCTTATTCTTACAAATGGACAGTGGGTATTTGGGTATGCCAGACCTGTTCCTGTAAATCCTTACAATTTCAGAAATCCCCGAGCAGGTATGGCACTTACAGCAGCAGGTGGTCCTGCGGCAAATCTTCTGGTAGCAATAATTTGCACAATTATGCTCAAATTGATTGTTTTACCTTTAATGGGCGCAATTCCTGATTATATTTTTGACCCTTTGATTTTAATTCTTAGATCCACAATAATGATAAACATAGTTTTAGCGGCATTTAATCTAATTCCTATACCACCTCTTGATGGAGGAAGAATTTTAATGGGAGTGCTACCTTTACAGTATGCTCAGATGATGGAAAAAATCGAGCCATTTGGCTCTCTAATCGTTATATTCATGATTATTACAGGTTTGACAACTGTTTTTGTATGGCCGTTGGTAAAATTTTTTTTCAGTATACTTTCACTTTTTTAGGAGGGATAAATGGACAGAGTTCTAAGTGGAATGCAGCCAAGCGGACCACTTCATCTTGGAAATCTTGTTGGAGCTCTTTCAAACTGGGTGAGGCTTCAGGACAAATATGAATGCTATTTTTTTGTTGCAGACTGGCATGCATTGACAACTGGATATGGAAATCCTTCGCAGATAAAACAATGGACAGTTGATCTTCTTATGAATTTTATTGCAGCAGGGCTTGACCCTGAAAAATCAACCATATTCATTCAGTCACAGGTCCCTGAACATGCAGAACTTCATATATTTTTAAGCATGATTACACCACTTGGATGGCTTGAAAGAGTCCCCACTTACAAAGAGAAGAAAGAGCAGATTAAAGATAAAGACCTTGATACCTATGGATTTCTTGGTTATCCAGTACTTCAGACAGCAGACATAATAATTTATCGGGCAAAGTATGTACCTGTTGGAATTGACCAAGTTCCACATCTTGAGATTTCTCGTGAAATTGCAAGAAGATTTAACTATCTTTATGGAAAAGAGTTTTTCCCTGAGCCAGAGGCTTTGCTTACAGAGTTTCCGAAGGTACCCGGGACTGATGGAAGAAAGATGTCAAAGAGCTATGGAAATGCCATTTATCTAAGTGATGATGAAAAAACAGTTACAGAAAAAATAAGAACAATGGTTACTGACCCAGCACGCAAAAGAAGAACAGACAAAGGAGACCCTCAGAAATGCCCTGTTTTTGATCTGCACAAAATATTCTCCACAGAGGAGGAAAAAAAGGAAATAATTGAAGGCTGCAGTACAGCAGGCATTGGCTGCGTTGACTGTAAAAAAATTCTTATAAAACATGTAATTAATACTTTAAAACCCATATGGGACAAAAGACAGCATATAATTGATAATCCTTCTTTGCTGATTGAAATTGCCCGTGAAGGCTCTACAAAGGCAAAGAAAATAGCTGGAGAGACTCTCAAAGAAATGAAAGAGGTCATTGGATGGATTTCTTAAGATATAACCGTCAGATGCTAATAGATGGATGGGGACAGGAAGGTCAAAAAAAGCTTAAGAATTCCACTGTATTTATTGCTGGTGCAGGTGGTCTTGGAAGCCCTGTTTCAATTTATCTTGCTGTTGCAGGAGTGGGAAAAATAATCATATGTGACTTTGACAGTGTAGAAATTACTAATTTAAATAGGCAGATACTGCACAGTCATACAAGAATCGGGATTAATAAAGCTCTTTCAGCAAAGATTACCCTTAGTGCAATAAATCCTGATGTGGAAGTAATTCCTGTTACCGAAAAGATTACAGCAGAAAATGCTCATGCTCTTGTAGCAGATTCACAGATAATCATGGACTGTATGGATAATCTTGAGACAAGGTATATTCTTAATGAAGTTGCAATAAACAAGGGTATTCCTCTTGTTTTTGGTGCAATTTATGGAGCACAGGGAATGTTAAGTTTTATTCAGCCTCCTGAAACACCATGTCTTAAATGTCTTTTTCCTGAAGCACCACCGAAAGAGACATTTCCCGTGGTAGGTGCAACTCCTGGAGTAATAGGAGCGCTTCAGGCACTGGAAGCAATAAAGTATCTGGTAGGAATTGGCAAGAATCTTAAAAACAAGCTTTTTGTTTGGGATGGAATGAGCCAAGACTTTAAAACTTTCAAAGCCCAGAAAGACCCCGCCTGCCCAGTGTGTGGCAAAATAAATAAAGCTATTCAATAAAAATGATTATTTGTCATTCTTTATAGTTTGATTTTTTAGCCTTTATTGTTTAAAAATATTGAAAGATGATAGTTTTTGCATGAAACTGAATTTCTTTTATTTTTGTGTTGAAATAAAGAATTTTTTGGAAAAAGGAGGCTTAAATGTATTTACCACTTAATAAAACGCCAGATTCTCCAGAAGAAAGGAAGGAACTTATTGGAGATATTCTCAAGCAACAGGAAGAACTTTTTGCGCAAAGCATCGGATACATTCAAAGGTTAATGATTCAATATTTAATTGAGCGTGGCTATACATTGGACAACATTGAGCTTAACAGAGGCTATGAAGTTGTTGTTTCTGAGAAAGAAAGGTTTATAACCAGTGTAGATATACTTATCAGGCTACAGGAAAAGGTTTTGTATGCTATAAAATGCACTCCTGCAAGTATTGAGTCATGGGAAAGATTTATGCTTGCTTTTTGTAGAGTTGTTGAGCCCTATCAGATTCCATTTGCTATGGTAACAGATGGAAGACAGGGAAGGTTGATAAATATCCTTACAGGAGAAGTTAAAGAAACAATGGATATTCCAAAAAAAGAGGATTTGTTTGCTTCATCCCTGAAATTTATGCCATATCCTTCTGAAAAGCTACCAAAGGAAAAAAGAATACTTTATGCCTTTGATGCAATAAAATGCTGTCCAACCTGTAATATATGAGAACCCTGAGATTAGCACTATGCCAGATAAATCTTGTTGTTGGAGATATTGAAGGGAATCTTGAGAAGATTCTTTCATACATTGATAAAGCAGTGACTAAACAAGCAGAAATTATTGTTTTTCCAGAGCTTGCCATAACCGGATACAATCCTGAAGACCTTCTTTTTTATCCAGCTTTTATAAAAAAAGCAGAGGAAGCTTTAAATGAGATAATTAAAAATGTTAAAGATTTCATAGTAATTGCTGGTTTGCCAGTGAAAAAGGATGATCTTTATAACTCTGCTGCTATTATTGCAAATCAAAGCTTGATTGATGTTTATCATAAAATTTATCTTCCCAATTACAGTGTCTTTGATGAGATGAGATATTTTAAGCCTGGAAGCAGAATTCCTGTTTATGAATATGATGGAGTATTTTTTGCTGTGAATATATGTGAAGACATCTTTCATCCCTCTCTTCCCGGGCTTATTCAGGTAGCAAACAGTGCGGAATTAATAATAAATATAAGTGCATCACCATTTTATGCAGGGAAGTATCAGAAAAAAACAAGAATGCTTACAACAAGAGCCTATGACATGGGAGTTTATGTCTGCTACTTAAACATGGTTGGTGGACAGGATGAGATAGTTTTTGATGGGAGAAGTCTTATTATTTCACCATCAGGTGATATTATGGCTATGGGAAAAGCCTTTGAGGAAGATTTAATAATTGCAGATCTTGATATTGAGGAAGTCACAAGAACAAGACTGCGTGAGCCAAAGATAAGATGGGAAATTTGTTTTGGAGATAGAGAAATTATTAAAATTCCGTTAAAAAGAAAAGCAAAAAGCAAAGTCGTTCTGAGCAGAAAAGAGTCTGCATATGAAATGACTGAAGAAGAGGAGATTTTCAAGGCTTTAACCACAGGATTGAGAGATTATGTTAACAAAAATGGCTTTAAAAAAGTATGTCTTGGATTAAGTGGAGGAATTGACTCTTCCTTTGTTGCATTGATTGCAGTAGAGGCACTGGGTAGAGATAGAGTTATTGGTGTTTTTATGCCATCAAGATACACATCAAAGGAAAGCAGACAAGATGTATATGAGCTTGTAAAAAATCTTGGAATTGAATTAATTGAAGTTTCCATTGATGAACTTTTTGAGGAATATCTTAAATCCCTTTCAGATACCTTTAAGGACCTTCCCCAGGATGTTACAGAAGAAAACATCCAGAGCAGAATCCGTG
This sequence comes from Thermodesulfovibrio sp. 3462-1, assembly GCF_040451425.1. NCBI lineage: Bacteria > Pseudomonadati > Nitrospirota > Thermodesulfovibrionia > Thermodesulfovibrionales > Thermodesulfovibrionaceae > Thermodesulfovibrio > Thermodesulfovibrio obliviosus. Next base: position 1,552,597 of record NZ_CP144374.1, on the reverse strand, counting down.
GTAACATTCTCATGGCAGTTTCAAACAAATTTGGATGGCTTGTAATAACAACAGGAAATAAGTCAGAACTATCTGTTGGTTATGCAACCCTGTATGGTGACATGGCTGGTGGATATGCAGTAATTAAGGATGTTTATAAAACTCAGGTTTACAGAGTTGCAAGATGGGCATCCCGTGGAAGGATTCCTGAAAGAGTATTTAAAAAGCCGCCTTCTGCAGAGCTTAAACCAGGACAGATTGATCAGGATACACTACCACCTTATGAAGTGCTTGACAGGATTTTATATCTTCACATTGAAAAATGTATGGGACAGCAAGAAATAATTGAAAAAGATTTTGACAGAGACACTGTAAAAAAGGTGCTACAGATGGTCAAAAGAGCAGAATTTAAAAGACGACAGGCACCTTTGGGCATAAAGGTATCCCCTGTCTGTCTTGGTAAAGACTGGCGTTTTCCTATAACAAACAGGTTTGGAGGATAGAATGCCTGAATTGTATAATTTAAAGTCTCTCAAGAGAGTAATTTTTATAATCTTTTTATTTTTTGCGCTTACTGTTCTGCCAGATAATTCCTTTTGTCAGCCGCAGGTTCAGGTTAAAAAAGACAAAACGCTTCAGTATGCGAAGCCAAAAAAGCCTGTTAAAATAAAACTCCACAGAGATAAAAAAGGTGAATACAGCTGGGATATCACAGGTGAGAATGTAGATGAAATAATAAAAGCTGACAAACGCCTTAGACAGTTATTGAAGGAAGAATAAATGTCTCAGGGAAGGCTTTATATAGTAGCAACGCCAATTGGTAATCTTGAGGACATAACTTTAAGGGCAATTGAGACTTTAAAAAAAGTTGACTATATTGCCTGTGAAGATACAGAGCACAGTCTAAAACTTCTTAACCATTACGAAATAAAGAAACCTCTTATAAGTTACTGGTCAGAGAAAGAAAAAGTGCGTGCAGAAGAAATAATTGAAAAAATTCGTTCAGGACATTCAGTTGCGCTTATTACTGATGCTGGAACTCCAGGAATATCAGACCCTGGTGCTGTGGTTATCGGAAGGGCTATTGAAGAAGGGATAGAACTCATACCAATCCCGGGTGTAACAGCCTTGATAACTGCATTGAGTATTTCTGGACTTCCTACAGAAGAATTCACTTTTATAGGCTTTCTTCCTGTTAAACAGTCGCAGAGAAAAAAGAAACTTCTTGAACTGAGCATAGAAAAAAGAACCCTTGTTTTTTATGAAGCACCGCACAGGATTTTGCAAACCCTTGAAGACATGCTGGATGTCTTCGGAGACAGAGTTTGCTGTGTTGCAAGAGAGCTTACTAAGATGTTTGAAGAGGTTTTAAGAGGTAGGCTTTCAGAAGTAATTGAAAAACTTGAAAATTCTAAGATAGCAGGTGAATATGTTATAATCATCGAAGGTGCTCATGAGACTACTCAGAGCTTTGAAGAGGCTTTGATTGAAGTAAAAGATCTTATGAAAAAAGGAAAAGGAAGAAAAGAAGCTGTTAGAATAGTAGCTGAGCTTTATGGATTGAGCAAAAAAGAACTCTATGAAAAAAGCTTAAAAATGGATGAAATACAATGAAATCAGCCTATCTCATATGCCCAAATAAAATTGAAGTTGTAGAAAAACCTGTTCCCACAATAAATGAAGGAGAAGTTCTTGTCCGCATAAAAGCAGCACTTACCTGTGGCACTGATCTTAAAGCCTATTTAAGAGGACATCCTCTCATTCCCATGCCAGGACCTTTTGGCCATGAATTTTCCGGAGTTATTGAGGATGTTGGTAAAGGTGTAAATGGCTTCAAAACCGGAGATGCAGTTATGCTTGTTCACACAGCACCATGTGGAGATTGCGTGTATTGTAAAAGAGGACTTTTTAATCTCTGCGATACTCTAACAAAGGAAATGATGCTTGGTGCTTTTGCTGAATATATTGTTGTAAAGGAAAGAGTTGTAAGGCAGAACATGTTTCACAAGCCAGAAAATATAGATTTTGAAGAAGCTGCTTTTTTAGAACCTCTTTCCTGTATAGTTCACGGAGTAAAGGCTCTTAATCCCAAAAAGGAAGACCGAATTCTCATAATAGGAACAGGTCCGGTTGGTCTTCTTTTTCTTCAGGTTTTAAAAAGTATGGGTATAAGTGTGGTAGTTATGGGAAGAAATAAGAATAAGCTTGCTCTGGCTGAAAGCCTTGGTGCTGATAAAGTTTACAATTATCAAGAAAATCCAGTTGATTTTACTGATGGTTTCGGTTTTGACAGTGTTATTGAATGCACAGGACAAAAGGAAATATGGGTTAAATCAGTAAATTATGTGAGAAAAGGTGGCATGAGTTTGCTTTTTGGAGGACTCAAGACTGGCACAGAGGTATGCTATGATGCAGGCAGACTTCACTATGGCGAAATAACACTTAAAGGTGTGTTTCATTATACTCCAGAGGATGTTAAAGATGCTGTGAATTTAATTAAATCTGGTAAGCTAAAGCTCAAAGAGCTTATCTCAGGAAAATTTTCTCTTTCTGAGATTTCTCAAGCATTTGAAAAACTATCAAGAGGGGAGGGTATTAAGTATTTAATTGAGATATGAGGAAAATCAGCAAGGAAGAGATTATAGAAACAGTTAGAAAACTTTACATGGATACAGTGATCTGTCTGCCTGAGGATGTTTCAAAGGCATTGAACGAGGCTTATCAGGTTGAATCTGGATTAGCAAAAGAAATACTCAGACAGATTATAGAAAATCAAAAAATAGCTATTGAAGATAAAATCCCCCTTTGTCAGGACACAGGCGTTGTTGTTATTTTTGTTGAATGGGGAACTGAAGTAATTTATGAAGATGGTGATCCTATGGATGCTTTCAATGAAGGTGTAAGGCTTGCAGTAAGAGATGGATATTTAAGGGCTTCGGTAGTGGATGATCCTGTTTTTGAAAGAAAAAATACAAAGGACAACACCCCTTGCATTGTTCATTTTGAATTAACTCCTGGAGACAAGCTAAAAATCACACTTGCACCAAAAGGAGCAGGTAGTGAAAATATGTCTGCTCTTCGGATGCTTAAACCTGCTCAAGGACTTCAGGGAGTGAAAGATTTTGTTATTGAAACAGTAAAAAATGCAGGAGGCAATCCCTGTCCGCCAATAATAGTTGGAGTTGGCATTGGAGGAAACTTTGAAAAATCAGCAATTCTCGCTAAGAAAGCTCTTTTAAGAAAGCTGGGACAACCTAACAAGAATCCTGCCTATGCTCAGCTTGAGAGAGAATTGTTGGAGGAAATAAACTCTCTTAATATCGGTCCTATGGGCATTGGTGGTAATACTACAGCACTGGCTGTTCACATTGAGTATGCCCCATGTCATATTGCATCACTTCCTGTTGCAGTAAATATTCAGTGCCATTGTGCAAGACACAAGGAGGCAGAAATATGATAAATATTGAAACACCGCTTACAGATGAAGTGGTGGAAAATTTAAAAGCAGGAGATATTGTTTTAATAAATGGCTATGTCTATACAGCAAGGGATGCGGCACATAAAAAAATTGTTGGATTAATAAAAAATGATGCACCGTTACCCTTTGACCTGAAAGGACAGATAATATACTACGTAGGACCAACACCTGCGCCTCCAGGAAAGGTTATAGGTTCAGCAGGACCAACGACTTCATCAAGGATGGATTCATATGCTCCCCTTCTTCTTTCCCTTGGACTCAAAGGAATGATAGGTAAGGGACAACGTTCAGAAGAAGTCAGGCAAGCTATAAAGAAATACAAAGCTGTTTATTTTCTTGCAACAGGCGGAGTTGGAGCACTCCTAAGCAAACACATAGTTTCAGCACAGGAGATAGCTTTTCCTGAGCTTGGTCCTGAATCAGTGAAAAAACTTTTACTTAAAGATTTTCCTGTGATTGTTGCCATAGACTGTTACGGAGCAGATATATTTAAAAGATAACGCCTTTTTATTTCCTCAATTGCTTGCTCTTTATTTGAGATTTTACCTGCCAGGACAAGGATTTCTATTCTTTCGAGAATTTCTCCAACAACAGCAGATGGCTTAAATCCGAGTGAAAGTATATCTTCGCCTTTTAAAAGCGGAAGCTTTTTTTTGTTTTTTAAATAAACTTTTTTATAAAAATTTTCAATCTCATCATAAAACCATTTTCTTGCTGTTTTTAGTGGATCCTTGCTCATTCCGAATATTAAAGCTGGATAAAGAATATTTTCAAAATCTCTTATAAATTTTACTTTATCAAGCAATGTCTCTATTTTTCTAATTTTTGCTCCAGCCTGAATTAAATCTTCAACAAATTTTTGCTCTTTTCGTGAAGGTTTTATTTGTTTTATTAATTCAATTGCGTGAAAGTCAAATAAGCAGGCAAATTTGAAACAACTTAAATTTTTGATCTCTCTTTTTGAATTAGACAGAATAGCTTCAGCAAATTTTAATGCTTCAATGTCAGGAGGTTCACTTGTTTTAAAAATAGCTTTAAATATTTCGTCTTCAGCCATTAATTTAATTGTTTTAAAGCTATGAGAGGTTGAAAAAGTCTTCCAGAGTTCTTCCTTTATTCTTTCTCGTGCGGTTATCTTCATTAAATGGGCATTTCTTTTTAAAGCTTCTCTGGTATTTTCCTCTATTTCAAAACCAATTGTAGCATGGAATCTATAAGCTCTCAACACTCTCAGAGGGTCTACTTTTAAATTTTCTTCATTGACCATTTTTATCAATTTGTTTTTTAAGTCCTGAAATCCATTAAAAGGATCAATCAATTTATTGCAATCAAGAGTTACTGCCATAGCATTTACAGTAAAGTCTCTTTCTGCTAAATCTGCTTCAATTGAGCCACCTCTTAATTGGGCAAAATCTACTGTTATACTGTCCTTTACAACTCTGCCAATTAAAAAAACTTCATCAAGTAAAACAAAACTTCCATTAATTTTTTTTGCAAACTCCCGTGCAAGCTCAATTGTATCAGAGGGTATTGCAAAATCAATATCTTTTATTTCACGCTCAAGCAATACATCTCTTACACTTCCACCAACGAGGTAAGAGCTTTCATAAAGATTTTTTTCTTTTAAAAAACTTACAGTTTCATTGAAATATTGATTTTCTCTTAATCTTTCAAACATGGCTCACCTCGTATTTAATATAAATGTGACAGGTCCTTCATTTACCAGATATACATGCATATAGCTTCTGAATACTCCTGTTTTTACAGAGATTCCTGTATTTTTCAAAAAGTCAATAAATTGATTATACAATTTCTGAGCCTGCAGAGGAGGCATTGCTCTGTCAAAGGAAGGTCTCAGCCCTTTTTTACAATCACCTGCAAGAGTAAACTCTGATACAACCATGATTTCACCAGAAATATCTTTTACTGACAAATTCATTTTACCTTCGCTGTCTTCAAAAATTCTCAGATTAATAATCTTATTTGCAAGATATTGGGCATCTTTTTCACTGTCCTGCTTCTGTATCCCGATAAAAACAACAATACCTTTCCCAATTTCTGATACCTTTTTCCCTTCAACTTCTATGCTTGCTTTACTTACTCTTTGCAATAATGCAATCATTTTGTTAATATATCATACCATGTTTGAAGAAGTTTCCCAAATTTTAGTAGTTGATGATGAAGCTGTAAACCTGGAATTAATATCTGCTATTTTTATAGATTCTCCAAATATTGTGATTCTTACAGCAAGGGATGGAGTAGAAGCATTGGAAATTCTAAAAAACCACACTCCTGATGTCATTGTTCTTGATATAAGAATGCCAAGAATGAACGGGATAGAGGTTTTAGAAGTTTTAAAATCTGATTCTCGAACATCACACATTCCTGTTGTTGTTCTTTCTGGAGATGATAGGGAAAGAAAAAATGCTTTAAAACATGGAGCAAATGACTTTATTCCAAAACCCTTTGATGCAGAAGAGCTAAAACTCAGGGTGATTAACAATTTACAGGTTAAAAAATATCAAGATTTAGTAAGAAATATAAATGAAGTTTTGCAGAAAGAGTTAATGAAAAAAACAAAGGAACTGAGAGAGGCACTTGAGCTTGCAAAAGAAGCAGAGTATGAAATGGTGGTAAAATTTGGTATGATTTCTGAATTCAGAGACGAAGAAACAGGACAGCACATTAGAAGAATTAGTTATTATTCCAAGCTTCTTGCTCAGCTTATAGGACTGCCAGAGTCAGAACAAAATATTATATTTTATGCATCACCATTACATGATGTTGGTAAGGTAGGGATTCCAGACAATATTTTGAAAAAGCCTGGTCCGCTAACTCCTGAAGAATTTGAAATAATGAAGCTTCATACTATTATAGGTGGAAGAATTTTGACTTCCCAGCCAAAATTTATCACTTTACAAGCAGGAAAAATAATTGCTGAACAACACCATGAAAAATGGGATGGCTCTGGATATCCCTACGGGCTAAAAGGAGAAGAAATACACATTTATGCAAGAATTGTTGCTGTATGCGATGTTTTTGATGCTATAACATCAGATAGGGTTTACAGGCCAGCTTTTAGTATTGAGCAAGCAATTGATATTATGAAAAAAGGCAGGGAAAGCCATTTTGATCCTCAACTTTTAGATATTTTCCTTAATAATTTTGATGAATTTCTTAAAATCAGGGAAACATTTAAAGATTAGACTTCAACAAGAAGATTGTCAATCAATCTTGTATCTCCAATTTTTAAAGCAACAGCAAGTAAGTATTTTTTCTGTTTTTCTTTTGCTTCATCAAGTGTCTCTGGATCAAAGACTCCAACATATTGGATTTCTTTTACAAGTGATTCTTTTTTAATAACTTCCATCATTTTCAACTTTACATCCAATGGTTCAGCTCCTTCTTTTAAAAGTTTTTCCCCTTGCTGTAAAGCTTTGTATATAACAGTTGCTGATTTTCTCTCTTGTTCATTTAAATAGAGATTTCGTGAACTCATTGCTAATCCATCTTCATGCCTTATTGTATGACAGACAACAATGTCAATGTCAAAATTTAAGTCCTCAACCATTCTCCTGATTATTAATGATTGCTGGTAATCTTTCTGGCCAAAATATGCCCTTGTAGGTCTTACAATGTTAAAAAGCTTGCAAACCACTGTGGCAACACCTCGGAAATGGCCCGGTCTAAATTTTCCACAAAGTTTGTCACTGAGACCTTCTACTGTTACATAAGTGCTGTATCCTTTTGGATAAAGAGATTCAACATCGGGTAGAAATAGATAATCAATTTCAATAGTTTGTAGTTTTTCTTTGTCTGACTCCACATCTCTTGGATATTTTTCATAATCTTCTCCTGGAGCAAACTGTGTTGGATTTACAAAGATGCTTACAACAGTAATATCATTTTCTTGCTTTGCTCTTTTTATCAAAGAGATATGTCCTTCATGAAGAGCACCCATTGTGGGAACAAATCCTATAGATTTCCCCTTTGCTCTTAAATCTTTGGATATTTCCCTCATTATTCTTGGTATTCTTATTGTTTCCATAATTTAAAATTATACTTAATTTTGCATTGAACAGGCAATTTTGCTATACTTAATTTTATGTTTTTTCTGAAAAAATTTCTGACTTCCTTGATTTTGCCACCTGGCATCTTAATAATAATTTTTCTTTTGATAGCAGTATTAGAGAAAAAAAGAAAATTTATTCGCTTTTTAGCAATTTTATCAGCTTTATTTGTTTATTTAATATCTATTGAGCCTGTAAAGGATTTGTTGTTTTATCCACTTGAAAGACATAAAGCTTTTGAAGAATTAAATGCTGATGCCATTGTTATACTTGGAGGAGGTACCTATTCCGTAGGCTCTCTTAATGAGGATACATTAAACAGGTTATTTGCAGGCTATGTGGTTTATAAAAAAACTAAACTTCCTGTTATTGTTTCTGGTGGAGCTATAGAAGGAAAGATTTCAGAGGCAGCAGCAATTGCTCAAATGTTAAAAGAATTGGGAGTTGAATCTGGTAAAATTATTGAAGAAAGTAAAAGCAAGGATACATCTCAGAATGCTTTTTATGTCAGTGAAATATGCAGGCAAAAGAATTTTAAAAAATTAATTCTTGTTACATCAGCCTATCATATGAAGAGGGCAGAAAAACTTTTTAAAAAAACAGGCCTTAATGTATTGCCTTATCCTGCAGATTTCAAAAAAAGTAACCATTACAATATTTACAGTTTTTTACCAAAATTTAGCAATTTTGCGCTTTCATCAAAAGCAATAAGAGAATACCTCGCTTTATTAATAGTTTAAAATTTTTAGGACAGATGACTTTCTCTGTTATTTTATTAGATCATTTCCGAAAGGAATTTTTAAATTAGAAAATGAACTTGACATAATTTTGTAAAAAATACTTAATATAATAAAATGATTTACAGGATTCATCCAATTGTAGTAGGAGCAAAAATTTTTGACAAAGGTATGATGACCTATCAACATGACTATGGTAAACCATTTGTTATACCTATATTTTCATGGTATATTGAGGGTGGAAACAAGAACATTCTGGTGGATACAGGAGAGTTTGCTCCTCGTAGTTCAACTGAGATTGAAAAAGCTGTTGGAAAAGTTTACAAATTTGAGGAAGGGCTTGCAAAATGGGGGTTAAAGCCTGAAGATATTGATATTGTAATACACACACATCTACATAATGACCATTGTGAAAATGATTCAAAATGCGTGAATGCCATATTTTATGTTCATGAAAATGAGCTTAAGCAGGTTCATAATCCTCATCCCCTTGATTTTAGATACAACGAAGACTTTATTACTGAGATTGAAAGCAATGGTCAGATTATACCATTAAAGGAAGATACAGAAGTTCTTCCAGGAATAAAAATGATTCATATGCCAGCCCATACTCCGGGCGGTATGTCTGTTCTCATAAATACTGAAAAAGGCAATTTTTTAATAACAGGATTTTGTATAATTGAAGAAAACCTTAATCCTCCACCAAAAATCCTTGGTATGGGCATGGAGGTGATTCCTCCAGGAACCCTTATAAATTCCTATGAAGCCTATGACATAGTTTTAAAAGCTAAAGAGATGACTGATATGGTTATTCCTCTTCATGAACCAAAATATGCATTTATAGAGACAATCCCTTAATTATTTGACAAATAATTAATTTTTAAGGTATTTTATAATTTTAGCTCATAATTAAATTTTTAGGGGTGAGGTATAAAAATGAAAACCGCTTTTGTAAAAAAAGAAGAAGTTAACAGACAGTGGTATATTGCAGATGCAAATGGGCAGACTCTTGGGAGATTTGCATCAAGAATCGCAAAGATTTTGATGGGCAAGCACAAACCAACTTATACTCCCAATGTAGATAATGGAGACTTTGTTATAATTATCAATGCTGAGAAGATTAAGATAACTGGAAAAAAACTTACTGACAAAGTTTATTATCATCACACTGGTTTTATGGGCAATCTCAAAGCAGAAACTCTTAAAGAAAGGCTTGAAAAAGAACCTGAGGAAGTTATTGTTGATGCTGTCTGGGGCATGCTTCCAAAAACAAGACTGGGCAGAAAAATGATAAAAAAACTGAAAGTTTACAGAGGTTCGGAGCATCCTCATGCTGCACAGAAGCCTGAACCTCTGAAAATAAGTTAATTTTTGAGGTGAAGATAATGGCTGAAAATTTAGCTACAGGAAGAAGAAAAAGGTCAATCGCAAGGGTAATCCTAATGCCTGGCTCAGGGAAAATCACAGTTAATGAAAAACCAGTGGAAGAGTATTTTCCAAGAGAAACCCTGAGAATGATACTTATGCAACCTTTTCATGTAGCAGGTGTGACTGGCAAGTATGATGCAATTGTAAAAGTTGATGGAGGTGGTTTAAGTGGTCAGGCTGGAGCTATCAGGCATGGAATTGCAAGAGCTCTTGTAAATCTTAATCCAGACCTTAAGCCAAAGCTCAAAAAAGAAGGACTTCTTACAAGAGACCCAAGAGAGGTAGAGAGAAAGAAATACGGACAGCCAAAGGCAAGAAAGAGATTTCAGTTCTCCAAGAGATAAAATGCTAAAAGTTTTCATATGCGGAGGAAGTGGCTATACAGGAAGTGAGCTTTTAAGAATTCTTGCTCTGCATGATGAAGTTGAGATAGTCGGAGTTACTTCTGAAAAATCAGCAGGGATAAAAGTTTCAGAGATTTTCCCTGCTTTTTTTATTTATAAAGAGCTTAAATTTGAAAGTCTTCAAATTGAAAAAATCAAAAGTAGGGCAGATGTTTATTTTCTTGCACTCCCCCATGGAAAATCTCAACAGGTGGCTGCAGAACTTTTTCAGGCTGGCAAAAAAGTAATTGACCTTTCTGCTGATTTCAGAATTAAGAATGCAAGTATTTATGAACAATGGTATAAAACTCAACATTTATATCCTGAGCTACTTAAAGAAGCAGTTTATGGATTGCCAGAAATTTACAGGGAACAAATAAAGAAAGCAACACTCATAGCCAATCCAGGATGTTATCCTACAAGTGTGATTCTTCCTCTTTATCCTTTTTTAAAGAATAAACTGATTGAGGCATCTACAATTATTATTGATTCCTGCTCTGGTGTTTCTGGAGCAGGAAGGAAAGCTGAAATCAGTTTAAACTATTGTGAGGTAAATGAGGATTTCAGGGCTTACAATGTGGCAAAACATAGACACACACCTGAGATAGAGCAGGAACTTGGTTTTGCCTTTGGCAGTTCAATAACCATTGATTTTACAACCCATCTATTGCCCTTAAACAGAGGAATTTTATCAACAATATATGCCAGTATGAACAAAGATTTATCCACTGCTGATGCAATAGAAATTCTTAGACAACAGTATCAGAATGAGCCATTTATTCAGATTCTGCCAGAAGGTGAAATCCCTGGTATAAAGCATGTAAAAGGAACAAACTACTGTTACATTGGTACAGTTGTTAATCCCCGCACAAAAAGGCTTATTCTTGTCTCTGCTATAGACAATCTTGTAAAAGGTGCATCAGGACAGGCTGTGCAGAACATGAACATTATGTTTGGAATTGATGAGACAAAGGCTCTCAGAAGCCTTGCACTGTCTCCGTAATTATTCCTCCACCTAAAACAACTTCATCATTATAAAAAACAGCACTCTGCCCGGGTGTTGGTGCAAACTGAGGCTCATCAAAAGTTACTCTGACTCTGTCTTTATCAATTATGATTACGAAGGCTTTCTCAGGATTCATGGCATAGCGAATTTTAACATCACAGGTAAAACTATTAGTTTCAGGCTCAACAAGCCAGTTCAGTTGATTAACATAAAATTCTTTCATAAAAGCCTTTTCCTTTGAATCAACATAGACTGCATTTATAGCCGGCTCTATTTTTACTACGTAAAGAGGATAGGGAGATGAAATTCCCAGTCTTTTTCTTTGTCCAATGGTAAAAAGATGTATTCCTCTATGCTGTCCAATAATTTTTCCAGTTGATGCTTCAATTATAGGGCCATAAGATGCTGGCTTAAGAATCTCATAGTATCTTTTGTCTTTGAGAAAGCAGACTTCTGCACTTTCCTCAGCAACTTTAGAAGGAATTTGAGCCTGCTGAGCAATTTCTTTAACTTGCTGTTTTGTATATTCTCCAAGAGGTAAAAGAAGTTGATTAAGAAATAATCTGTTTATTCCATAAAGAAAGTAGGATTGATCTTTTTTTTTGTCAATACCTTTAAGAAGAAAGCATTTGTCGTTTTTTTTCAACACTCTCGCATAATGACCTGTGGCAAAAAAATTCGCAGATACCTTATCAGCAATTTTTTTAAGAGCGGGAAATTTTATGTATTTATTGCAAAGAATACATGGATTTGGCGTGAGTCCCTTTTTGTATCTTTCAAAAAAGGGATTGATAACATATCTTTTAAAATCTTCTCTTAGGTCTTCAATATGAAGCTTTATTCTGAGAAAATCCGCAGTTTTCTTTGCCAGTTCTATGTTTGGTGGCTCGTCAAAGAGAATAAAAAAAACTCCTTCTACAGCCCTTTTTTCTTTGATAAATAAATAGGCTGTAACAGCTGAGTCAATACCTCCACTCATCGCAACAACTACTTTTTCCATTTTTATAAGTGATATAATTTATTATAAACCTTCTGGAGAGGTGCCAGAGTGGACGATTGGGGCGGTCTCGAAAACCGCTGTGGGTAAAACCACCGGGGGTTCGAATCCCTCCCTCTCCGTTATCCTATAAATTTTTTTATTATTTTATCTTCATATTCAGGGAAGTCTTCAAGATAAAAGGGCTGTTTTCTTCCAATGTTGAACTTCAGTAACTTAAAATTGAGCTCTCTGATTTTTTTAATTCTCTCTTCATCGTCATCTATTGTTTTGAGAAGTTCTTTAAGGTCAATTATTTCTTTTCTAATTTCCATCTCTGGTGGAATACATCCTGCATTTTTAAGAATCTTATAGGCAAGTCTTAAATCTTCAGGAACCCAGCTAAAGTCTTCCAGTTCTAAAGGTTTTCCTTTATTGGGAAGGTTATCAAAAATTCCCTGCTGCATTGCTTCCCGGATTTTTTCTTCAGCAATTTTTTCAAATATGTTCATTAATTTTATGATGCCAGAAAAAATTATGGGAATGTCAAATTTTCTTTTAAAAGAAGCTGACCAATGCGCTTATTTAGCTAAAAGAGAAGGAAAGGGTAAAATTAGATTTATGATTTAATTAATGACTCCAATGCTGATTTTACCATTGAAACATCAATATCTTTTAAACATTTAAAATCAAGCCCGGATTTACATTTTAGAGGTTCTGGAGAGTAATAAAAACATGGAGAACAATTTAAATTAACTCTTACTATTCTGTGTTTTACACCCCATGGATAAACCCATTTTGGATTTGTAGGGCCAAAAATAGCTGCGACAGGTACTTTTACCGCAGCAGCAAGATGCATAAGTCCTGAATCATTTGAAACAAATGCATCAAGATGAGCAATGATTGATGCCACTTTACGAATAGGTGTATTTTGAATAATAATTACATTACCATATTTCGCATTATTGAATATAAATTTATTTTCCTGTTCTTCTTCTATTGTGCCAAAGAGGAAAAAATCTACATCTGGCAGACTATTTATAAGTTCCAGAAAATTCTCCTTTTGCCATCTTCTCTGTCTGTGTCCCTTAAAACTACTTGTTCCTGTATGAATACCCACTTTTACTGACTTTTGAGAAAGTTTTTTTACAAATGCCTTTCCTTGTTGAATTTCCTCTTGATCAAGATAAATCTTCATTGCTGGAGCATTATCTGTTTTTATCCCAAGAAGCTCAAGAATTCTGAGATTTTCTTCTACATTGTGGAGATCCGGGTTTTCCTTTAAAGTGCGATTTTTAAGAAAGTTAAGCTCTCTTAAATCTCTTTTTAAATATCTATGCCCCAGTCTGATTTTTGCTCTGGTAAAAAAGCTCAATAAATTATACTCCCTTCTGTTTGAAGGATAAAAATTTATTGCGCAATCAAATCTTTTCAGTGCAAAAACAAATTTTAACGAATTAAAAAAACTCTGTTCTAAAAATGGAAAATAAATGAGTTCATCAATGAAGGGATTGTTTTGAAGGACTTCATAAGTGCTTTTGAACATGCATATATTGACAATCTTGCAGTCAATGGATTTTTTCAGAGTCTCAATTGCTGGAGTTGTCATCAATGTATCGCCTATTCCGTAAAGTGGTAAAATAAGAATTTTCATGGCTTATGCATTATAAAGCCCTATAATCCATAGGCTAAAAAACACTATGAATCCTGTCAATCCCCATAGGAGATATCTTTTATTTATTGGAGTTTTAAATCCTTTAAAAATTATAAAGCAAATAGAACAAATCCATGCAAAAAGAGATAAAACAGACACCATGCTCCAGAATACAGATGGAGAACCATCATAACGTAGGATTTCAATATTATAATTGTAAAGACGCTGATAATCCCTCTCTGAAAGATTATTATATTTCCATTGAATCATCTCATGTGTCTTAATCTCTGCGATAAGAGGTTCAAGCCTTTTAATTTCCTCTCTGTAGGGCTGATAAAAGCTTCTTACTTGATAAAGAGCGCTTCTCAATGTTTCATAACAGTAAAGTTTCTGTTCATTATCAATTTTTTTACATTGCTCAAGAATTCCATTAACTGCCTCTCTGTTATAAGGACTCAATGGGATATATGACAGAATAACTCTTTCATAATAACTGATTGCTTTTACTGGACTATTTGTTTGTTTTGCTTCATTAATAAAGTCTTTTTGCTGTAAAAAAAGTCTTAGATAAAGAATTAAAAGCATTATGAAAAGCACTGTGAGAAAAAATAAACTAATCTTTTTCATTTTTTTTCCCTGATAGGTGAAATTTATCCATTTTATTGTATTTTTTTACTGCATTGTAAATGCTGAGATATTTTTCATTTTCATCATTAACCTTAAGCTTCATCCTAAAGGGTGCTGTAAAATCGCCGTAGCTTAATTTCTGATCAAATACCACTTCTGCTATGTCTTTATCGGATGCTTTTTCATATGCTTTTGCGATGCTTATATATCCAATTGTAGAAAAATTACATAGCTGAAGCGTGTAAACATCGTCTGTTGTATGGGTGAGGCAGTCTTCATAATTTAAAAAAGGTTCAATTTTTTTCATCCTTTCCATGAAAAATGTATCAAAATTTCTTTTATCCGATGATTTTCCAAGATAAATGAAGATATAAAAATAAGGGTAACTGTCAACCACGGTATAAAGGGGATGTTTTTCTGATAAAGCAATGATTGAGTAATATCTGTATTTTTCAGTGAGATCTATCAAATTTCCATCAAAAAATTCAGGAAAAAGTCCTCTGTAAAGGCTATAGGGTTTACAGCCATGCAGTGCCCAGACCATGGTTTTATAGTCATCAAGAACAATATGACATATGTCTTCTCTGTATCTTCCAACAAGTTTTAAATACCATCCCTGAAAAGCATGATTGTCTCCGTAGGTCATATAAATTGATGCTACTGGTAGAGATGTAAAAATCCCTTTTGTATGCGAATAGGGAACATAGTTTTTTCCCTGATACTGATCTGTGAGCCTGTCAAATATCATTAATAAAGGGAAGAAAATTACAATAATTGGAACAATTTTTTTAAGAGAGTAAAAACCATATTTTTCAAAAATGCTATATATAAAATAACTCCCCAACCCGACTATACCACAGTAAATGGCAAAGGATGGAATAAAATATTGATGTCCTATCACATAAAGTTCATGAATGTCAGGATTTTGCATTGAAAATGTTAACTTTGCAAGAAAAATTGAATAGATAAAAAAGGATGTTAAAACAAATATAAAAAGTTTTTTTGATTTTTTAAAGAGCCACACAACTCCAAGAATAAAAAAAGGTATAGAAAACAAAGTAAAATTTTTTTCAATAAGGTAAAGATAGTTTTTAAAAGCGTAGAAATATCCATAAAAATTAACAAAACCAGAGGCTGTAACATCAATTGATGAACCTGCTCCATAGTTTTTTCTTAAAAAAACCTTTAAGAAAGAATCCATGTCAATTACAGGTATCATGGTGAAAAGATTTCCTTTCATGTCTCTTATAAAGAGATAAAGATTAACTGAAAAGCCAAGGAAGAAAAAGAGAAAACTCAATGGAAGATTTCGTAAAAAATTTCTGAAATAAAAAAATCCAAGAACACCAAGGGGTACAATCATCATAAATCCTGTATGATGCGCTGAAAGCGTAAGCCCCAAAATAAATGAAGCAATAAATTGCATTCTTCTGTCATATCCATTTAAAACTACAATTGTCCCACATAAAATTAAAAGCATAACAAAAAAAGAGTTTAAAGTATAAAACTTTGCCACTATGCTCTGTCCAAAGAATGAGTAGGACAGAGCAAGAAAAATCACAGATGCAATAGCAGCAAAGGATGCCTCAAGATTCTGTCCTGAAAGTTTAAAAACCATAAAGTATACGAGAAAAAGTGTAAGTATTGAGAAAAAAACTGAGATTAACTCAACTCTGATTCCAATGTTCCCAGCAGGAAGAAGACTGAATATTTTACCAATCTGAACATAAAGAGGATAGCCTGAAGGATGAGGACTGCCAAGTCCGAATGATGCTGCTATAAGTTCTCCTCCATCACCTGTTGAAAGAATTGGAGGAAGTGAGAAGAGATAAAGGAAGATAATAAAAAAGAAAGAAGCAGGAAGGAAAAAGTTTTTAAAATTCATATATAAGAGTTTTTGAATTTCATAAGAATTGAATGGGCAGGCTCATGCCTGCCCTATTAAATTATTTAACTTCGCACTTAAATCCACCACCAGCAACAGAGCAGTATGCTTGGTAAGCAGTCACACCCTCTAAAGAACCTATTACAGTACCAGAAGCAATTGAACCTGTAGAATCACAGGTAATAGCATCATTTCCAGATAATATAACGTTTCCACCAGGAGTTTGGATTGTAATATTTGCTTGTGAGCAGTTTTTAAGACTTGCCACAGGAATTGTGTAACCGCTTCCTGTATCAGGATGTTCAACACAGTATGCAGCAGCATCCATCATGCATGCTCTTGCCATTGGTTCTGCATAAGAGGATACCTTTGCTTTTTGCTGATACTTCATGTACTGGGGGATAGCAATTGAGGCAAGAATTGCAATAATTGCGATGACGATTAATAGTTCAATCAGGGTGAAACCTTTCTGGTCTCTTAAAAATACTTTTTTCATAGTTAAACCTCCAGAAGATTTTTCAGGCTTCAAGGAAGCCTTCTATGAAAAATTATAAACAAAAAATTTTAAATCAGTTGTGAAAATTATGTGAATTTTAAAACTACAATAAATTTATTCTCCTTTGCCCGATATTTTAGTTTAAATTCCTGTTTTTTTACAAGAGCTTCTGTAATTTTTAATCCTACTCCAGAGCCTTTTTCTTTTTCTGAAATGTCATTTCTTATTGCAAGAAAGTTTTTTGTCAGCCTTATATGAATTGTTTCACTGGAATATTTGATAGCATTCTCTATAAGTGAAAATACAATATTGTCCAACATCTGCCTGTTTGTATAGATAAAAACATCTTTCAGATTAATTAGGAGTTTTTTATTTATTTCAAATATTGAAAGATTTTTTTCTACTATTTCCTTTAAATTAACTTTTTCTTTGTTTGATGAGAAACTTTTAAAACGATTTATTGTTTCTAAAATTTTACAAAAATCATTGTGAATGTAATTATAACTGGTCTCAAGTCTTTGAATGGCTTTCTTATCGTATTTGATTTTTAAGATCTCTATATTGCCTTTATGAGTGGCTAAAAAATTACCAAATTTGTGAGAGATATTTAAAAGAATTAATTCTAAAAAATCCATATACTCTCTTTCTTGCTTAAGCATTTTTTCAATAATCTTGTATAAAATGAGCATTAAACTTAAAACAAGCAGAAATTCCCATAGCAATACATTCTTTACATATTCCTGAAATTTCTGCTCAATGAAATTTTTTTCAGTTAAAGATTGCAATACATAGTCTTCTTTAAAAGAATCCAGAAAATTCAAGATCACTGTGTTTAAATAAAAAAGAATCAGGGCTAAAGCCAGAGAAAAAACAATGATTATTTTAATTTGGAATTTCAACTGAGTTTATATCCTCTTCCTGGATAGGTTATTATGCTGTCTGGTGGTAGCACTTTTCTCAGTTCTTTAATGTAGGCTCTTACAATTTCATCTCCCACTGCTTTTCCTGACCAGACATAGTTCAGGATTTTTTCAGAACTTACAATTTCTCCTCTATTTTTAAGAAGAAATTCAAGAAGTTGCCATGCTTTTTTTGAAATCTTTATTTCTTCACTGCCTCTGTGGATTGTTTTGGCATCAATATTTACAATAACATCACCAATGGTAAAAACACTGGGTAAATGCTTTCTCCTGTTTAATGCTTTCAGCCTCAGGACAAATTCCTTGAATTCAAAAGGCTTTGTAAGATAATCATCTGCTCCCCTAAGGAAGCATTCTTCTTTGTCATTTAAAGTTTTTTTGGCAGTGATTACCATTATCGGGGTTTCAATGCCTGCTTTTCTCAATACAGCTATTATGTCTTCGCCAGAGCTAAAGTTTAATATAAGGTCTATAACTATTACATCAAATTCATATTGGGTGATAATTTTTGGAAGCCCTCTTTCATCCCATAGCCATACAGTTTCTATATTTTCAATTTTGAGATAATCTTTGAGTGTTTCTCCGAAAATTCTATCATCTTCTATAAGAAGAATCCTCATCACTCATACTTCAGGATTCTTGGAGTAATGAATATCATAACTTCATAAAGACTCTCATCTCTTCCACGACTCTTGAATAATTCGCCAACCAGAGGAATATCCCCAAGCCCTGGGACCTTTGATTCTGTTGTACTGTCAGTTTTCTTATATATTCCACCTATGACAAGAGTTTCTCCATCTTTAAGAGAAACCTTTGTATTTCCTTCTATTTTTTGAGTTCTCGGAGCATAAACTCCTCCAATGTTTACAAACTCAACAAGGTCTTCTTTTACTACATTTACATCAAGGAGCATTGATTTATCATCAATAAGATGGGGAGTTGCCTCAACTGTTATGGCAACATCTTTAAACTTTGTTGATATCTGTCCACTCTGAACATCTTTTTCTCCATAGGGGATACTTGCTCCCTGAACTATTTTTGCCTTCTGATTGTCAAGAGTGATAACCTTTGGATTTGATATAACCTTGCCTTTTCCTGATTGTTGGAGCGCTGAAATTCTTAAATCAAGAGCAAGTGTGCGAGCTGCATTAATATATCCAATTGTGAATGCAGTTGTTGGTGAGGTGACACTTCCTGTTGAAGCAGGAAGATTTACTCCAAGAGGAGTTATTCCACCTGGCACTCCAGCAAAATTTATTGATGAGTTTTGTAATGTGCCTGTGGTAGATGCTCCTACAGAGCCAGTAATTGTTGTTCTTGTATCAGGAGGCTGCCAGAAAATACCCCATTCAAATCCAAAAGCTTTTGAAAAACTGCTTGATATCTCTACAATTCTTGTTTCAAGAAGTATCTGCCTTGTGGGTTTATCAAGATCCTGAATAAGGGAGGCTACCTGAGCGAGCACTGAAGGAACATCTCTAACAATCACTGTTCTTGTTCTTTCATCAGTGGAGATATTGCCTTTAGGTGAAAGAATTTTTGATCCCTCTATGGTTGTTTTTACCTTATCAACAGCAGCATATTTCAAAACAAATATACGAATCTGTTCCTCCTCTGCTTTTTTGAAAAGATCTTTTGTTTCTGCTTCAAGTTTTTTCTCCTCCTGAAAGACTTTAATTGGAGCAATTCTTATTATGTTTCCTTCAAAGTTTTTTTCAAGTTGAAATGTTTTACATATTACATCAATAGCCTTTATCCATGGAACATTTATAAGCTTAAGCGTTACTTTGCCCTTTACCTCAGGATGTATGACAATATTGTATCCTCCTATGTCTCCAAGAAGTCTGAAAACTCCTACAATGTCAGCATCCTGAAGGTCAAGAGAAACAGGTTTTTCACTTTTAATATTTGGTATAATTGTCTCGTAAGAAGGCTCTTGTTCTAATTTAGCAACTTTAAGCTTTTTAACCTTTTTAACATTTAGAATTACTTCATCTCCGAGATAAACAGGTTCAACATCAAAATCTTTTCCAAAAAAGAAGCTTAATATAAGCTCATCACCCTGTCTTTTTACAGAAACAGGAATATTTCCAGTTTCTGTTTCAAAACTTACTCCTTGAAAATCCACATTGATATAATCATCAACTTTACTTACCGATGGCTCAGGAAGTTCATTATCTGCCTGGATTGATATTTCAAAGCCTTCTTCTGTTTTATCCATTGCCATTTCAATGATTTTTGTAGCTGTGGATGGTTGAGCTGGAGGAGAATTAAAAGAAACTGTGAGAATATTATCTTCCATTTTAATTTCAGGTCTGACAGGTTCACTCACAAGAAGTTCTATCTCGGTGTTATTGTCCTTTACCTGAGCGGAAATTTCACTCACTATCCCTTCTCTTAAAAACATTTTTTTTTCTAAAATACCTGGGTTTGTATTTTTAAGCTCTATTTTTATTTTAAATGGGTCTTCACAAGGAAGAAGATTAAACTCGGTTTTTTCTGTAAGCTTTATTTTTAATGTGTCTCCTTCGGTAATTATGTTGCTGATTTCTACTGCCAGAGCATTTAATGCAAAAAGAAATATGAAGATTAAAATAAAGAAAATTTTATTTATCATTTCTATTCCTCCGTCTTGAGTTTTAAGTATTTAACTTTGTTGTTTTCTCTAATTTCAATACTATCCATTAAAATTTTTATTACTTTTCCTCCGGTATATCCTATTCTATCGTTTTCTCTCACAATATAAAATCTTCCATCAGGTGCCTGAAGGAGTGCTAAAGCACCTTTTTTATCCTTAGCAATTCCAGTAAGTTTAAGTTCTTCTATTTCGTAAGTTTCAAGAGGTGAAGCACCTTTTTTTCTTGCCTCTCTTTTAACGATTAATGGTGCAAAGGGATCTCTTAATTGTTGGGCATCATAGTTGTATGTGGGAAATACAATATTAGGTTGATTTATTTGAACTGGTTGTCTTTTTGGAGTTTTTATTATTATCTGTTGAGATTTTTCCTCTTTGTTAAGTAATAAAAATCCTATTAGTAGAACCGCTAATAATACCAATGCTCCAGTAATAATTAAAATTCTCTTTCTTTCCATCATTTTTTCTTTTGCTGTATTTTTTTCTTTTCTTCTTCAGGTATCAATGAATAGGTTACTGCAGTTAAATTTGCATTAAGCATTGTCGGATCTTTTTCTCCTTTTTTAATTTCCATCTTTTTTATGTTGATTATTCTTTCTATTTTTGTAATATCGGCGAAAAATGTTCCAAATGTATGATATTTCCCGCGCATGGATACTTCAACAGGAATTTCATAGACTTCATTGGAGGAATGGGGTATTTTTTCCTTGGGTTTCCATGATGTTACAACCAGTCCTTTTTGTAGTCCTATCTCAGAAACCTTTTTTAACACATCGGAAACCTCTGCTTCCTTTGGAAGAAGTGTTTTTAAAAACTCCATTTTTTTCTGAAGTTGCTCATTAAGAGCTTTTAAGTCTTCATATTTATTGACAATCATATTGGCTTTATCTATTTCCTCTTTCAGGCTCTTTTTTTCAGAGTTTAATCTATTAATAGTTTCAACAGCTGGCAATAAATAAACAGAACTGAAAAGAACAAATAGAACAAGACATGGTAGAATCATTAAAAGAATTCTTTTGCTCTTTGAAAGTCCTTCCCAATCCATAATATTATACCTTTAACTTGAATTTTACGGTGAATTTATAAACAGCCTGTTTTTCAAACTCAGTTTGTTGTGATTCTACAAGATAAACATCCTGTAACTCTGGTGTTGCTTTAAGATTATCAACAAACTGGACAACATTCAGGTTTGAAAATCCTATTCCTTCCACTGTAACTGTATTATCAAATGCGACTCCTGTAAGCCATACTCCATCGGGAAGTTTTTTTACCACAATACTTAAAATACTAACAGGTGCTGACTGCATTTTTTTAAGGTTTTCAATTAATTTTGCCTTTGCTTCTATATCTTTGTTCATTGCTTCAAATTTTTTAACTTCCTGCATTTTTTTCTGAAGCCCTTCAATGGTTCTTTTTTGTAGCTGAATATCTTTTTCAAGAGCTGATTTTGTAAGCTCACAGTAGAATAAAATGGCTGCCAGGACAATCAAAGTTAAACCTGCGGGAATTGATAGTTTTTTAACAATATCTCCTGATAATTTAATTTCAATTTTTTTGCCCTCTTTTTTTACCTCTTTTTTTGGTAAAAGATTTATTTTTATCATTTTATCTTCTCCGTTCCCCTGAGAGACAATCCGATTGATATAGCAGCTATATTTGAATATTTATGCATCTTTGATGCAATTTTTTTATTTATTTTGATTTTTCTAAAAGGATTCAATATGAAGACTTCCTGATCCAGTCTTTCTTCAATTGATGAAACAAAAATGGGAGAAATCACGGGATAGCCTGTAAGATATATCTTTTTTACGGGTCTTTCTGTTAAAAAAGATTTAAAGTATTCAATTTGCCTGTAGATTTCTGCAGAAATATCATCTGCAAAATTCCTTATTTCTTCTTCCTGAGCTTCATGTATGTTAATCTTGAAAGTAATTGTGCTATCTCTTACATAAAGAGGTTTATCATCTCTGGCAATAATGAAGTTAATAACATTTTCTCCAACATTTACAATAAGAGTGGTGTCAGTCTCTCTGTAATTCAATTCATATACATTATAAAGAGCTAAGGCTCCAATATCTACAACCTGAGGAGTTATGCCTGCTTTTTCAAAAACATTAACATATTCGGTTACAATCTGCCTGTTTGCCACTGCTACAAGAAGTTCTGTTAAATTTTTATCTTTTACTGCTTCAAGTATGTGAAAGTCATAGTAAACTTCTTTCGCATTAAATGGAATGTATTTGTCAAGTTCCATTGGAAGATTTAAAGTAATTTCATCTTTATCAATAAAAGGAACCTGAATTATTCTTACTGCTGTGTAGGCAGGTCCTGAAACTGCGAATGCTGCTTTTGGATTTTTCAAATTAAATTTAGACGGGATTTTTATAAGAGTTTTTACAACACTGTCAGTATCAATTATTCCTTCAGAACCGATTGCTCCTTCAGGAAGTTCAAAGATCTCCCACTCAGTCAGTTCATACTTTTTCCCTATGTAAGCAACCCTGATAGAAGAAGTTTCTATTTCTATGCCAAGAATCATTTTTTAAGTTTTATACTACAAAATTACTATTTTGTCAATACTTTATTCAGAGTTTTTTTCATGATCTCGACAGGAGCCTGCAGCCCAGTCCATATTTCAAAGGCAGCTACGGCCTGCCACAGTAGCATTCCAGTGCCTCCAATAACTTTGCATCCAATTTTTTCTGCTTCTTTCATTAAATGAGTTTCAGGATAAACAATATCACAGTATACATGCTCGGATTTTAATAATTCAGGGCTTAGAGGCATCGGATCATCCTTTTTTAACCCAAGAGAAGTGGCATTTACTATTGTCTGTACTTTTTCAGTAACAGATTTGTCAATGATGCTTACTACCTCTATAAATCCTAAGTTACTAAACCTTTCTTTTATTGCCATGGCTTTAGCCAGAGTTCTATTATAAATGTAAACTCTTCCACCTTCTTTTAAAATTCCGTAAACTATGGCTTTTGCAGCACCTCCTGCACCAAGCACCAGAAAAATTTTATCTTTAATCAGTATCTTTTCATTCTTAAGTGACAAAACAAAGCCCTTTGCATCTGTATTGAACCCTTTCAGAGTTTCTTCATTATTTAAAATTGTATTGACTGCTCCAATATATTTAGCTTCATCTGAAACTTCGTCAAGATATTTAATGACTGCTTCTTTGTGGGGAACTGTTATATTCACACCCTTTATGTTCAAAGCTTTGATGGCAAAAATAGCATCTTTTAAATATTCTTTTTTTACATGGAATGGCACATAACAATAGTTAAGCCCGAGATATTGAAAAGCTTCATTATGAATTGAAGGAGACAAGGTATGCTCAACGGGATCAGCGAATATCCCAATTATTTTTGTTTTTCCAGTAATCATGGTAAGTATTTTAACAAAATATAAAAAATTTTTGGTAAGATTGCCATTATTTTCAAAATTTTATTATAATGAAACATGCCAGTTTTAACCCTGCCAAAATCTGTAAGAGAGCGACTCGGAGAAGAAGCAACAGATGCATTTATTGAATTTTTTAAAGAATTTGAGAGAGAAATAAAAGATGATCTTGCTACAAAAAGAGATATAAAAGAAGTTGAATTGAGAATTAAGGAAGTTGAAGCAAGAATCAGAGAAGTTGAAGCAAACATGGAAATAAAACTTGCTCAATTTAAGGTTGACATTATTAAATGGGTTGCAGGATTTTTAATTGCCCAGACAGGTATTCTTATTGGATTTTTAAAGTTTTTTTAAATGCTTTAAATATACTTCAAGCATTCCATTGCACATTTTTTCAATAGTGTATTTATTTTCAACTTTTTCCCTTCCATGAACTCCAAACTCCTTTGCCTTTCCTCTGTTAGAAAGAAGATCTATAATTTTTTCTGCTAAAACCACAGGAGCTTCTGGAGGAACAAGATATCCATTTAATCCGTTATCAATAACCTCTCTGACACCGTCAATATTAGAACCAATTACTGGTTTTCCCATTGCCATTGCTTCAATAAAAGATGTTCCAAGAGCTTCCTGAAGTGTTGGAAGAACAAATAAATCAATTGAGCTCAAGATTTGCGGGATATCTTCTCTATGCCCGAGCATGATAACATTTTTTGAAAGACCGTGTCTTTTAATTTTTTTCTTCTATGTTTTTCCTTTGAGGTCCTTCTCCAACAAAAACAGCCTCTGGAAATTTTTTTAAAACATATGGAATTGCCTCAATTAAGCAATTAAGATATGGTGCCCTTTTTTCTTCCTTAATACTGCCACTGTCGCTATTAAAGGAGTGTCTTGATTTAGTCCAAGCTCTTTTTTAAGTGTGCCTTTAACTTTACCAGGATTGAATTTTTCTAAATCAATGCCTGTTGGAACTGCAAAAACTTTTTTTTCAGGAATGCCTTTTTGAATTAAATATTGTCTTACATACGTTTTTTCAAAAAAAAAAGGCTCAGCGCGTGCTGCGCTTTTTGAATTAAATATTGTCTTACATACTCACTTACTGTGACAACAAAATCTGAAAGATATTTATATGAAAATGTTGATGTTATAGGTAATGCAAGATGTCTTGTTCGGACAATTAGTGGAGTTTTTTTGATAATTTACCAGCAAATCCTCCAATGTAGCTGTCTTTCCCACTATGGGTGTTCACAACATCAATATTTAATTTATTTATTAGCCTTGCTGTGTTGTAAATTGCTTTAAGATCGTAACTTTTTCGCATCGGAGATGTGAAAACCTCAATTCCAGCTTCTTTGGCTTTCTCAGCAAGCTTGCTTTCAGGCTGGCACAAAATGTAAACCTTTGCTCCAAGTTTCTGTAACCCTATTGATTCGTTAAGAATTCTGTTTTCTTGCCCACCCCATCCAGGCGAGGACTCTGTATGAAGAATCTTAATAAACATCTTAGGATGAAATCTCCTTAAGAAGAGTTTGCACTGCTTCAAAGACTTGGTCAGATGTAATATTTTCAGCTTTTTTTGTTTGCTCTTGTAAAATAATGTGTTTAACGCCCCATGGTTTCCATCTTTGCTGCTCTGTAGAACCCCATACAGTGACAATTGGTTTACCTAATGCTGCGGCAATATGCATTGCTCCACCATCAAGACACACTACCACATTGGCAACACTAAGAGCAGCAATAAGCTCTCTTAAATGATTTGTTTTGTATGGAATAATTTGAGGTAGTGATTTAATAATAAACTCTGCTTTTTCATCATCTCCAGGATGATAAGGATTTTTCTCGCTTCCTGGAGACCATAAAAGCATTATATCTGCATTGTTATGTGCTAAAACAAGTTTTGCAAGATTTATAAATTTTTCCGCAGACCACCTATTTTCAGGCTTTCTACTACTTATGTGAAAGGCAATTAAAAGTTTATTTTTTCTTTTTAAAAACTCTTTTACCCTTTTAATCTCAGATTGTGATGGGAAAATTTTTAATTTATTTGGGATTTCATCAATTCCTAAGGGCAATAAAAGTCTAAAAACTCTTTCAATTTCATGCATTGGCTGTTCGGGTTCCTGCAAAGCCATATTATAAGATGTTGATTTTTCAATATCTTTCGGTATATATCCTATTCTAACAGTAGCTCCTGTCATGTAGGCATATCTTGCAAGTCGTGGAGAATAAGAACCGCATGCTATTGCAACATCATATTTGTCTTTTCTTATTTTCATAAGCAATCTTAAATTGTTCATCCACACTAAAATTTTATTTTTCTCGGGAACATGTTTTGCCTTTTCATAGATATATATTTCATCAATATCAGGATTGTTTTTTACCACATCAGCATTGTAGGTGTTGACAAGTATACCTATTTTTGCATGAGGATATTTTTTCCTTACCGCATGAATCGCTGGTGTAGTACATACAAGGTCTCCAATGTTGTCCCTGCGGATAAAGAGAATTTTATTCAGCATTTGAATTCCTTTTCTTTAAGCGTTTTATGCATAATTGCCATACCAATACCAAGAAGCATCATAAAAAGTAATTTGCTGTCATCACCATCAAAGCTTCCAAAAAAGTTATTAATCCAGTAACCTATCATCATTGTAATTAGAGAAACTGAGAGATACTTAACAATGCTTTGTTTATACTTATACCAGTATTTACAGCACACAAAAAAGAACTTTCCTATTATCCAGAGAAAGACTACCAAACCTTGAATTCCAAGCTCAAAAGTTATACCTATAAAAGTGTTATGTGTTTGAGGATAAATAAAATGTTTATTTTTTTCATTTCTTACAGTTTTACCAAATAAAAATCTGCCATAACCATGAGGATAGAATGGATTTTCAGCAATTTTCTCTATTGCTGTTTTCCACATAGCTAATCTTTGTTTCATTGATGAAGGATTAGTTCCTGCGATTTCTTCAGGAGACATTTTTATGTAATCTTTTATTGAAGGTATTTTTTCATTATGTAGTTCACGAAGCATCTTTTTTTCAACGTACAGGTGGACTGTAAAAATCAGAATTATAGCAAGAAAGATGCTCAAAATCCATTTTTTTTCTCTTAAAAGAATTCCAATTATGAATACAGTTTGAAATGCTAAAGCAAGCATGCCAGCACGGACAAATGTTATATGAAAAGCTACAAGATTAATTAAGAAAATAAAAAATAATAAAATTTTTTCTTTAGTATTTTCCCAATAAAATAGAGCCCAAAATATGAAAGGAATAACCATTGTATGATATAAAGCAGCAACCTCACCACCTCCAGGATCTCTTAAGCCTCCAGCTTTGTAAACAACTGTAAAAAATTTCCCACCATGCTGGTAAAAATCATAAAAAGAATATAAACTAAAAACCAGACTTCCTATAAATAAAGCTTTCAACAAAATGAATGCATGATTTTTGTTTTCTATAGCATAATAAGTTGTATAAAAAAGCAAAATAGGTACAATTAATTCTCCCCATATTTCTTTGACTGTTTCATGCCTATCAACTGAGGTAAATATAGAAATAATTGCCATCAAGAAAAAAGCAAAAAATGGCAATTCAAAGGAAGTTTTTATCCATTTAAAATCTTTCGCAATAAAATATCTCCCAAATAAAAGAAGCATAGGAGTAAACATAGCAACCGAACGAATGGTCGCTGTATGAGCAATTGGAAGAACAAAAATAAGAACACAAAGAAGAACGAGATTTATGAATGATATTTTTTCTTTATCGATGAAGTAATTTTTTAGCATATTTATAATTCTAAATTATAAGTCTTTAGCCAAATTCCTAATACTAAAAGAATCCATAAAGGTTCTCCTAAATTGATTTTCCCTGAAAAGTGTAGATCCATTATTTTTTTTATCTCCTCTTTTTTAAATAAACAAAATGGGCTTTCATCTGAAAGAAGATAATAAAATAAGTCGTCTTTTAGAATAGTTTTCATCCATTTACCAATAGGTGGATTGAACCCAGCTTTTTTCCTACCTAATATTTCAACTGGAACTTTATCTCTAATTATATCTCTAAGGATTTTTTTATTTATTTTATATGACAAAGGTAATTTATTGATCCACTCAACAAATATATGGTCAAGAAAAGGACTTCGAATTTCTAAACTATGAGCCATTCCTCCTAAATCAGCTTTAACTAAAATATCTTCTGATAAGTATGTGATTTGATCTAATGCCATAAGAATCTCCATAGAATTTGATACTTTTGTCTTTTCTAAAAGTTTTAAAATTTCATCTGGCCAAATTTTTTCATTATGAGAGAAATTTGCATTATATAAAATTTCTTGCGTTCTTAGAGAAAATCCTGAAAATCTCAACGGATATGTGTTTATTAAATTGTCAGAAATAGATTCCATAATTCTTGAAACTTTACCACAACTGTGTTTTTTATCCCAATTAAACGGGATTTTTTTATTAAAAGCTTTAATAATTCTATAAAGTGCTTTAAAAGGTAAATAGTTAATAAAACGATTTCTGTAATGTATGTAATATCTTTTATATCCACCAAATAACTCATCTCCGCCATCTCCTGTAATAGCTACTTTGAAATACTGAGAAGCAGCTTTTGTAAGATAGAATACTGGAATAACAGATGGATCACCAAAAGGTTCGTCAAAATACCATACTATTTTAGTTAAATCTTCTTTAGGATTTAATATGATATTTTTCTCTATATGATTAGTATTTAGAAAATTTGCTATTAAACTAGCATAATATTTTTCATCATAATTAGAATCTGTAAATCCTGCAGTTAACGTATTAATTTTATAATTTTCTGTAGAATAACATAACACAGCCAATATAGTGGATGAATCAATCCCGCCACTTAAAAATAAACCTAAAGGCACATCAGATATCAACCTGTATTTTATTGATTCTTTTAATAAATTCAGAGATTGTTCTTTTGCATCATTATAAGAAATATTGATTTTAGGTTGAAAACATGGGAAATAGTATCGAGTAATAACAGGTTCTTTTTGGGGAGTATCAAGAAAAAATTCCATAAAGCATCCTGGAGGTAATTTCTTAATTCCTTTTATTATTGTATAAGGAAACAAAATATATCGCAACGAAAGGTATTGCTCAACAGCTTTCATATAAATTTCTTTTTTAATCCATGGCAATTTAAGTAATGCCTTAATTTCAGATGCAAAGCAAAAATACTCTCCATCCCAATAGTATTTAAGTGGTTTTTTCCCCAATCTATCTCTTGCTATAAAAAGCTTATTGTTTTTAGAGTCATATATACAAAACACAAAAAATCCTCTTAATTTTTCAAGACATGATTGTCCATATTTTTTAAATGCATACAATAATACCTCAGTATCAGAATTAGATTTAAACCTATATCCCAATTTTTCTAGTTCTTTACGCAACTCTTTATAGTTAAAAATCTCTCCATTGTAAACAATCCAAAGTTTATTTTCTTCGTCTGACATTGGCTGATGTGCTGAATCTGTCAAGTCAATTATACTTAATCTTACATGCCCTAAAATAAAATCAAAATTTTTTGAATATTGAATATTTTTTACTGAATTTAGAGGATAATATTTGTGCTTTCCTGTCTGAAAACAAACAAAACCTTTCTTATCAGGGCCTCGATGAGATAGCACAGATAGCATTTTTTCTATATATAAAGGGTTAATAAAATTTTTCTTAAAAATTCCAGCAATTCCGCACATAAATTTATTTATTATAATTTATTTATTTTTTTAAACAATGTTCAATATATTGTTTTGCAACATAATTTTCATCAAATTTTTTTAATATATCCTCATTTATTTCAGGATAACTATCAAGCGCAGACTTTATATTTTTTGCTAATGCTTCCGAATCACCAGGCGGTGAGAGAAATTTACTAAGCTGTCCAGTTAATATTTCTCTTGGTCCTGTGGGGCAATCGGTACTTACAACAGGAGTTCCTAATATTAGAGATTCTATTAAAACTGTAGGAAGTCCTTCACTATCAGAAGACATAACAAATAAAGAAGCGTTTTTTATCCAAGGATAAGGATTTTTTTGAAAACCCGGGAGAATAACTTTATGTTGCAGCTTAAGTCTATGGATTTGATTTAACAATTTTTTAAAAGTCAACCTATCAGATTCTGTATAACAACCTCCTATGAGAACTAATTTATGAGGAATATTTGCTTTATAATATGCATCTATCAGAAGATCATGACGTTTTCGATTTTCAAATTTGGCAGCATAAATTATATATGGTTCAGAAGGTAAATCTTCTTTCTCATTGCCTAATTTTCTAATTTTCTCAAAATTAAAGGGATTATAAATTGTTTTTATAGATTTTGGTTTGATTCCTACATTTTTTAAAATATCATCGGCTAAAGCTTGTGAGACAGTGATTATGTGTCTATTGTTATAAATTTTCCTAAATTTCCTTAAAAAACGATACTTTCTTATCAATGTTTTTATATAGCCTTTATTTCCTATTTTGTTTTTAATATATTCTGACATGCAATTTCTATATCTTATATAAACATTTGGCAGTTTAGCTATTTTGGTTATTCTATCCATATCCTCTGCATTTGAAATGTAAAAATGAAAACTCAATCCGTCACTTTCGATTTTTCTAATGACTTGCTTGAGTTTTTGTGATAACATTAATTTATTAAGAAATTTATTATGACTTAAAACTCCGTCTTTTGAAAGAATATGAATTTTAGAAGAAGGTACTTCTTCAATTGGTATATCAATTTTATTTTTAATTAAAATTATATGTGGATCATGGCCTAGGCGGCTAAATATTGAAAAAAGATTCAATACTACTCGCTCAGCACCACCACCAATTAATGAATCAATAAGTAATCCTATTCGCAACATTTTTTAATAAAAAATTCTGCAGCGTTGGTTATGTCTTCTACTTCTATTATTTCCATACATTTTGCCTCTGAACATTGATGTGGTAGTCTTTGACATGTTTGGATCCAGTTGATATTTCTTTTAAACATTTTATTTTGATTTCTACACTTTATAGGTTTTGAAATTGAGAGAAAAGGACAATATTGCCAAAATCGTCCTTTATCGAATAATATAGCAGAAGCTGGACCAAAAAGACAAATAGTTGGGGTTCCAATTATCTTGGATAAATGAGCAATTCCATTATCTACAGAGATTAATAAACATGCTTTTTTTATGAGTTCCCACATTTGAACAAGATCGAGATTTCCTGGATAAAGAAAAATATTAGGATCATTTATGTCTATTCCATTTAAACATTCTTTTTCATTTGGCCCGCAACTTAGGGCTATCTTTAGATGATATTGTTTTAAATATTCTATAATTTTTTTCCATTTTTGATTGTCCCATAATTTAAGTCTGGATTTTGCTCCTATATGTAATAATACATATTTAGCTGGTGGCATTTTAAATGGTTTATAAGAAGGCTGTGGCCATTCTTTAAAATTAAATGGGTCAGGGTCTATTCCTTCCACAAGGTTTGTAAGAATATCAGACCATGATTGAGGAATATTAGGAATAGATTTAAGCTCATCAAAACACCAATTTTTATATCTAGGAGTATCTCCAGCAAATCCTGTAATCCATTTTGCTCCTATAGCGAAAGCTGTCCATCCATACCTATTATCACCCGGAATTATTGCCCAATCAAATTTAGGTAGTTTCAACAAATTTAAAAATGTTTTCCACTTAAATACATTAAATCCTACAGGAACTACACCATAAGGATTTGTAGAATACAGTTTTATAAACACTTCAGGCATAGCATAATATATATCAGCTGTAGGAAAATTTTTTCTTATCTTTGCTAATAAAGAAGTGGTCATCAATGTATCTCCCAAAAATAGTTGATGAATAATTAATATTTTTTTAGGATTGTTGGGTTTTTTATATTTTAAAATCCTTTTTAAAATTAATTTCGGAAATCTATAAATTATAAACAAAAATTGCAATATTCTAAATGGCGTTCGAGAATTCATTTTTAGGGAATTTTTTATATATTTCTTCTATTTTTCTGAACATTTCATCTGTGGAATATTTATATTTTACAAATTTTTGGGCTTCTGTGCCTAATATTTTTTTTAAATTTGGGTCCTTATAAACACGTATAATTTCTTTTGCAATTTCTTCAGGTTTTTTAGGAGGCACAAGTAAACCTGTTTTTTCATTAATCACAACTTCCCTAATACCTATAATGTCTGAAGCAATAACACATTTTTTCATTGCCATTGCTTGAAGGATAGCCTGTGGAACTCCCTCGTTAGCATAGGAAGGATGAACAACTACATCTAATGAAGCTAATATTTGAGGGATGTCTTCTCTATGTCCTAACATAATAACCCATTTTTCTATATTTAATTTTTTTATATGATTTTCAATGTTTTGTTTTTGTGGTCCGTCTCCTACGATATAAAATTTAATGTTGGTAATATATTGTAATATTAAAGGAATAGCTTCTAACAAATATATATGTCCTTTCCAGCTTCTTAAAACTCCTATTGTTCCTACCTTGAATTCTTTGCTATTAAATATTGGTTTAACTTTTTCAGGATCAAACTTTTCTAAATTTACTCCAGTGGGGATTGAGAAAATTTTATTAGGATTGAATTTATTTATATTTATCATGTTTTTTCTTATTTCTTCTGATGTGGTTATAATAATATCAGGTAAGACATTATAAATCAATCGATTTAGAGCAGTATTTTTTATCGGAGTTGATAAGTGTCTTGTTCTAATTATTTTAGGTTTATTAGAGGCTAACTTTGCTGCAATTGTAGTAACCCAGCTGTCTTTGGAGCTATGGGTATTAACTATATCAACCTTTTCTTTTTCTATCAAAGCCTTAATTCTTAAGAAAGAAAGTGGATGATATTTTGAAAATTTAACAGCAAATACTTCAAAACCTTCCTTTTTAGCTCTCTTTAAAATTTCACTATTTTCTTCTGCAGCAATTAAAACTCTATATCCTCTACCTCTCATAACTTTTGCTTCCTGAAGGATACGAATTTCCTGTCCTCCCCAACCCATTGATGACTCAGTATGTAAAATTATCTTCATTTACCCTGTTTATTACCTTCACTGGGATAATTTATCAAGAAATGTTAAAAATTTGTATATATCTCTTTTGTATAATTTCATAAGGCTCAATCGCATCAGTCCTTTCTTTTTCTCTCTCAATCAGTCTT
Organism: Thermodesulfovibrio sp. 3462-1; assembly: GCF_040451425.1. Classification (NCBI taxonomy): domain Bacteria; kingdom Pseudomonadati; phylum Nitrospirota; class Thermodesulfovibrionia; order Thermodesulfovibrionales; family Thermodesulfovibrionaceae; genus Thermodesulfovibrio; species Thermodesulfovibrio obliviosus. The sequence continues at coordinate 1,519,702 of NZ_CP144374.1, read as the reverse complement.
TGCTCATGCTTTTTTAATAAATTTTTAAGTTTTAACATGAAATTATTATATCACATGTCTGTTATCATTGAATATTTTCAACTTAATACGTTTTTTAGAACCTCAATTACTTCCTCAGGTTTTATGTCAAAGAGGCATTTGCTTATTTTTGAGCCTCCGCAACCATCCTGACCACAGGGAATGCAACTCCAGTTTCTCTGAATTACTATATTTTTGCCAAATCTCTGGATGCCATTTCTTTGAGGATAAGGTTTCTCAATTGCTTCATTATCCCACGGACCCCAATGGAATGCTCCACTTGGACCAAAAAGTGCTATAACCGGCTTGCCTAATGCTGCTGCTATGTGCATTGGTGCTGTGTCTATGCCAAAGTAAAAATCACAAATTGATGAGACTGCTATGAGTTGCCTCAGGGTTAGTTTACCTGCAAGATTGATTATGGGAGATTTTTCCTGAGCGTAGCCGATGGGCTCAGAACTAAAAGAAGGAATATATGAAAGAATTGATTCAATCTTTTTAAGTTCTCTATCATCTCGGGATGAAGTAAGAACAACTCTGTGTCCACTGGAAATCAACCACTTTATAACTTCTGCCATGTATTCATCCTTCCAACATTTAAAAAGCCAGCGGGATGTAGGATGAATATGGATGAGTTTTTTGTTAAAGGAAGAGATTTTTTGCTTTTGCTCGGAATGACAAAATGAATGATCGGAATAACAAGGAAAAATCAGGTTTTTTGCCCAAGTTTTTTCTTCTTCTGTAACATTAAGAATTACTTCAGGTTTTCCGATTGTTAGCCCCATTTTTTCAAGAACTTCAAGATTCTGAAGCACTGTATGTTTATGCCAGTTTATTTCAAAAATCTCAGTATAAAGATGTTTTTTCCCAAAAAATCCTCTTGATTTTATGCCAATTCTTTTTTTAGCTCCTGAAAAATAGGATATTACTGCTGCTCTGTCTCCTCCTGTAAGCTCTATAGTGGTATCAAACCCAATCTTTCGTATATCCATCAGAAATCTCATCTCCTCAATATATCTTTTAAAAGCAGGTAATTTTTTTATTCCTTTGTCATAGGTGATAATCTTGTCTATGTAAGGATTTTTCTCAAGGACAGCCTCTGTACCTTGGTTTACTAATGCAGCAATAAAGGAATTCTGAAAATTTTCTCTTAAAGCTTTGAAAACAGGCGTTGTAATTAAAACATCTCCTATATGACGAAGCTTTATGACAAGAATTTTTTTATACATCCGGTGAACTCCTCTACAGTTCTTTGAATGGTAAAATGTTCTGCTTTTTTCCTTGCAAACTCTCCCATTTTTTTAGTATTCCCCATGGCAGTGTTTATCTTATCTGCAAGCTCCTCATGTGCAAAGGGATTTTTTATGATAAAGCCCTCTTTCCCCTCTTCAATTAATTCTGCCACACCATTGTTTGTAGTTGTAATTACTGGAATTCCCGATGCCATTGCTTCAATGGTAGCATTGCTAAAAGGATCATAAATTGTTGGAAGAACAAAAAGGTCTGCAATGCCATAAAAGCTCTCAATGTCTTTTCTTGTGCCCATAAAAAAAACCTTATCTTCAATACCAAGATTTTTAGATATCTTCATGTATCTTTTTATATCTCCTTTACCTATAATAAGAAGCAGATATGGTTTATGATTCAAAATCGCCATTGCTTTAAGAAGGGTAAAAAGTCCCTTTCTTTTAAAACCTGAACCAACGAAAAGAATAATTTTCCTGCCATCTGGCAGTTTAAGTGTATGTCTTAATTGACTATTTTTTTTTCTATTTTCCGGTGAGAATTTCTCAGTATCAACGCCATTGTAAATTACTGTAATTTTTGAAGAAGGGATTCCATAGTAATTAATTATTTCATTTTTTACCATATGGGAGTTTGCAATGATTAATGGAGTTTTCTCAAAGATTTCCCTTTCAAGCCTTAGATAATACCTGTGAAGGGGATTCAGTTTAAATGATAGTTTTTTTATTTCAGATTCAATTAAAGAGCGTAATTCAAGCCATCTTCTATGACATCCTTCTCCAGCTCTGTAAATATGCTGATTTGTGGTTCTCTCAAAGCTAATAACACAATCGAACTCTTTAAGATTAATTTTGAGATTGTGGTTGAAGCTATAAGCTTTCAAAAATGATCCTAATGGCAGAATTGGAACTTTATGAAATACTACTTCTTCATGTGTTATCCATTTGTTTGCAAATATATGAATTTCCCATTCTTTTTTTTTAAAAGCCTCTATAAGGGTGGAAAGATATTTTTCTGCGCCACCATGATAGGAGAAGTTTCTTTTTATGAAAGCAATTTTCATTAAAATCTTATTCTATAATAGATTTTGCTTAATAGTGAAGAGCTATAAATGATTAATTTCTTATTAAGCCATCCTATGCCTTTGTTTTTTATAGCCAGTCTTTTAATATGAAAGAGATCATCTGTATTTGCTCCTCTTTGAGTTGTATAGAGAGCTTTAAATCCGAGTTTTTTTGCTATTTTTACTGCTTTACTGTCATAAACTCCTCTGGGCCAGGCAAGATGAAGAGGCTCTTTCCCGAGATTTTTAATTAATAATTCTTTCCCTATTCTTAAATCATTTTCCAGTGTCTGATAATCAGCCATTTCTATGAAATCAGGCGTTTTATGTGTGGGTCCATGACTCTGTATATCAAAAACACCTTCATACTGCATTTCCCTGAGTTCATTCCATGTGCACATAACTTCATGCTTTCTTTCTGAAAAAGCAAGCCTCCACATTTGTTTATGAGAAAGAGGGTTAAGACTGTCTCTTTTAAGCTCTAAATCCGTTATGAACTCTGTTGCTACAAAAAGCAATGCTTTCATTTTGTATTTTTTGAGAACTGGATAGGCGTAAATATAGTTATCCACAAAGCCATCATCAAAGGTGATAAGAAGACATTTTTTCTTGGTTTTTCAGGATTTTCCATGAGATATAAAAACTCTTTTGCATCAAGCGTTTTCCAGCCTTTTGTTTTTAAGCCTCGCAGTTGTTCTTCAAAAATCTCTGGAGTAACATTAAGGACACTATTACAGGGCATTACATGATAATACATTAAAACAGGGATGCTGTCAAAAATCAATTTAACTTGATATATCCTCTATATTTTTTTCTTCTTTTTCTATGAATTCATCTGAATGAGTATAAATCTCTATCCCAAGCTTTTCCGCCACTGGCTTAGCACGAGGATCAACCATTGGAGATATTACAATAACTCTGTCAACCTTTTTTTGATGTTTCTTTTCATAGAATTCTTTTTTTCGCCACAGTGTATACATATCAGATTTACTCATTGAAGACTTAATCTCACAGGCAATGAGTTCTGCATTTCTTACTATTAAATCAATCTCAATCTGGTCTGGTCTGCCAAAAACTTCTCCCTCATGATCATAATCAACATACCTTATTACTTCAACGCCGAAAGACTCCTCAATTATTGCTTTAAGTCCATTACGAAAAGACTCTTCTGAATAAAGCCCCCATCTTGCACCAAGTGCACCAATTGTGTAAAGATGTCTTTTGTCAATCTTTTCAAGCCGTTTAAGAATTTCATTGATTGTTCTTTGATTTTCCTCCCAGCGCTTCTCATTTTCCTCCCATTTTCTGTTCCATTCTGCCTGTGTTTGCTCCCAGCGCTTCTCATTTTCTTCCCATTTTCTGTTCCACTCTGCCTGTGTTTGCTCCCAGCGTTTGCTCCATTCCTCCCATTTTCTGTTCCATTCTGCCTGTGTTTGCTCCCAGCGTTTGCTCCATTCCTCCCATTTTCTGTTCCATTCTGCCTGTGTTTGCTCCCAGCGCTTCTCATTCTCTTCCCATTTTCTGTTCCACTCTGCCTGTGTTTGCTCCCAGCGTTTGCTCCATTCCTCCCATTTTCTGTTCCACTCTGCCTGTGTTTGCTCCCAGCGCTTCTCATTCTCTTCCCATTTTCTGTTCCATTCTGCCTGTGTTTGCTGCCAGCGTTTGCTCCATTCCTCCCATTTTCTGTCAGATTTTTCTTGCATCTGCAAAAGTTGTTGATAGAGCTGCTCAATTCTGTCCTCTGTTTTTTTCTTTGGAGGATAGTAAGCTTTTGTTATTTGAAGAATATATCTGCGAAAAGAAGGATCTGTTTTTAAAATTGTTGGCAGTTCATTTTTAATAATTTTTTTGATCTCTTCAAGATTAGTTGTTGTCATAACTTATGATATCATACAATCTTTTTTATTTTCCAAACTTTTTTACAAATTCTATCTCTTCTTCTTTTGAAAGAAGTCTGCCCTGAAGTTTTTCCTTTAAAATTTCATCAAAAATTTTTTTGTATACAGGACCTGGCTGAATTCCAAGTTTTTTTAAATCTTCTCCCCGCAAAAGAGGTTTTATTTCTTTTAATTTTGTAAGATAAATTGAAATTGCCCTTTTTTGTTGCTCCTCTGCATAAATCATCATCAAAATTATTGTTTCTATATTTAAAGAGCTTAAAAGCTTATATACTTCTAAAAAGGATTCCTCAGAAGGAAAATTCTGTAAGGCTTTCTCAGCTGAAGTAATGTTTTCAATAAGTTGTTTTTTTACATTCTCTGGAGCGCATATTCTTTTAAGAAATTCTTCCCTTTCGTGCGACTTAAGATTCCACAAAAGCACCACTAAGTAAATGAATTCTTTCCTATATTTTTCTTTCAAAAAAAGTAGTTCCATGCCTTGAACAGTTTCATGAGCTTTAACAAGCTCATTAAAAAGCTTTTCATCAAAAGAGGGATGAAGAATTTTGAGCAAGCCATAATCTGCAAGTCTTTTTACTGAATAATGAGGTAAAGTTTCTTTTAAAAGTAAAATCAGCTCTTCATAAAGTCTTGGTCCTTTAAGTTTCTCAAAAATGCTCATTTTAACTGCAAGTTTTATCAAATTTTCAGTATGTTTAGATATTTTAAATCCCAACTTTTCTGAAAATCTTATGGCTCTTATGGCTCTTGTAGGGTCTTCTACAAAGCTTAAATTATGAAGCACTCTGATTTTTTTATCTTTTATATCTCTTTGTCCACCAAAAAAATCTAAAAGCAAACCAAAATCTTTTGTATTAAGTTTAACAGCCAGAGCATTTATCGTAAAATCTCTTCTGTATAGATCTTTTTTTATAGATGAAGTCTCTACCTTTGGTAAAGCTGCAGGAGACTCATAATATTCTGTTCTGGCAGTAGCAATATCTATGGAGAATCTTTTAACTTCGCCATTTTTTTCAATTTCTATTAAAATCTTGGCAGTGCCAAACCTTCGATGAGGAATTACTTTGCCGTTTATTATTTTTGAAAGTTCTTGAGCAAAAGCTATTCCATCTCCTTCAACTACAATATCTATGTCAGGACTTGGTTTTCTCATAAGGAGGTCTCTTATTGAACCGCCTACTAAATAAACTCCGTATCCCATTTCTTCTGCAAGACTTCCTGCAGTGAGGAGAATTTTATAAATTTCTTCAGGAAGAAACTCTTTCATCAAGTTTGCTACATTTTTTTTAGATTCTTCAATTTCTTCCTTAGGTTTTGAAATCTTGAACTTTCTTATCAGCTCCTCATATAAATTACGCAATATGTCAGTTCTTGTAATAACTCCAACAACTTTATCATCTTTGAGAATTGGAACAAATCTTTGATTAAGTTCAATCATGTTCTTTTCTATTTCCCATAAAGGAGTGTCTTGTTCTGCAGTGTAAGCATCTGTTGTGGCAAAATCTCCAACTCTTGATTTTTTCAGACCGTGAAAAATTGCTTTTTCAACAACGCCTCTTGTAATTACACCAATGTATTTATTGTTTTTAATTACTGGCATGGCATTTATGCCATACTTTGTCATCATATCTTCAACTTCCTTAATTGTTCTGTCCCATTGAACAGAGATTACTGGAGTTGTCATTAAATCTTTTGCGATTTTCTCAGGCTTTACCTGTTGCTTAATAATTTTTATGAGTTCATCAATTAATAAATTAACAGGTCTTTCTTTTAAAGTAGCACTGCCTGCTGCCCAGTGCCCTCCTCCTCCAAATTCACTTAAAATTGAACCCACATCAACCTGTGGAGTGTTACTTCTTCCGATTATCAAAATTTTATCTTCCATCTCAATAATAAGAAAAAGAGCATCTGTGTCAATAAGATCCATTACTTTGTGAGCAATGTGAGAAACATCCTGAGGCTCTTCTTTTACTGCATGGGCAATGTTAACTCTTATTCCATTGATTAAGTATTCCTGCAGTGAATTTAAAAGTTCATTAAGAAGAGATACTTCTTCACGTGAAAGTTCTTCTTTGAGAAATTGAGACACTATATTTAAATTTGCACCTCTTTTTAGCAAATATGCTACTGCTAAAACATCTCTTTCAGTTGTTGATGGAAAGACAAGGCATCCTGTTTCTTCATAAATTCCAAGACAAAGAAGAGTTGCTTCAAGAGGAGTAATAGGAATATTTTTTTTACGAAAGATCTCTGTAAAAAGTGATGCAAGGGCACCAACCTGCTCTGTTATCTCAAAATCTGCCTTTATGTCATCCTCTGTCTTCGGATGATGATCATAAAGATGCACCTTTACTGGCTTTTTTAATAGTTGAGCAAGCTCTCCTATCCTATGAACACTTCTTGTATCAACAACTATTAAGGTTTTAACCTTGTCTAAATCTATTTCTTTTAATTTTTTTATTTCAAATGGTTTAAAAGTTTCAAAAAAAAGCTTAACCCTCTTTTCCATCGACCCTGGCAATACAATATCTGCCTCTGGATAGAGCTTCTTTGCTGCCATGCAACAGGCAAGGGCATCAAAATCAGCATTAAGGTGAGTTGTTATTATCTGCATTATTTAAGTTCGTTGCTAAGTTCTTTGAAATCAATCATTGCTTGATAATCATAAAGAGTTGAAATAGCTGAAGTGTATGTTTGAATACCAGTTTCTTCAACTGCTGCAATGGGATTTAATCCTCCTACCACTATAATGCCAACACGGTCTATTCCAACAGGAATGTCAAGCAGAGTTTGATTTGGCTCACCAAACACAAGAATTCCCTGAAAGCCTTTTTCCTGCATGGTTGAATAAATCTCTTTTACTTTGTTAAGACATACTGCTGGAATTTCTCTAAAACTTGCAAGAACTCTTCCATAACCGTTTTTTATGGCACCTGAAACATTGGTCATCTTACCTCTTATAAATATTTCCAGCGGATCAAGAGATGTTCCATCATATCTTATAAGAGCACTAAATTTATAAGGCAATCCATCTTTTATTTCAAGGACTCCGCCAAATTTTGAAATAACAGGTATTCCATGTTTTAATAAAATAGCATTAAGAGTAACACTGCATACTGTTCCTATACAAACATGTTCGTCAGGCAAAACAGCTTCATCATCTTTTTCAATAAAAACAATCCTGTTACTCATTACAAGGGATGAATTAAAAACATTTTCCATTGATTTAAGAGCTTTTTTTAGTTTGTTCTTTGGAATGTAACTTAGATTGACAATAATTTTGCCTTTACAGGAATTTATATCAAAATCAGAAAGATAACTCAAAGTTTCAATCTTATTTATTATAAATCCAACTTTTTCAACTGTAATTGCAGTGTCAAGCTCTTGTCTTCCTTTTTCAGTAATAATTCTGCCTTCTTTACCAAAAATTTTTGTTAAGCCTCTTTCATCAAGAATTTTCAGATGATATCTTACTGTTCTTTCTGATAGATTTATTCCATACATCTTAAGCCTTTTTGCAATTTCTTTTGAACCTATTATTTTGTTTTCCTTTGCAAGAATTTTTAAGATAGCAATAAGTGTTCGATTCATAAATCCTCCAGATTTGTTTATTTAAAATTATAACATGGTTGATTTTTATAATGAAAAATTGTTTAAAATATTAAGCTTTTTTTAAATTTTTCAACTCTAAAAGGAGGTTAAAATGGATTTCTTTTTAGCCCTTTTCCCAATTCTTGTGGTTTTAATAGGTATGCTTGTTTTTTATCGTTCAGGGAGTTTTGTTTCTGTAGTAGGATGGATCCTTGCTATGTTTGTAGCGGTTTACTACTTTAAAACTCCATGGAATGTTGTATGGGGTGCTACACTTACTGGAATTGTTAAAGCATTTGGGATCTCACTGGCAGTTGTTTTTACAATGTTTTTAATATTTTTAATGAGAGAAACCGGTGCATTAAAGAAAATTATTGATTATGTAAAAGGAATTGCTCGAAACAAAGAAGAACAAACCCTTTTCATCGGAATGGGATTTGGCTCTTTAAGCACATCACTTGGTATGGTAACTCCTGCAATGTTTCCACCGATTTTTTTGTTATTAGGATTTTCTCCTATTGCTGCAATTGGCATAAGCATTCTTTGCTATGACCCTCTTACTTCCTTTGCTCTATTTACAATTCCTCTAACACTGCCTTCAAAAGTTGCAATGGCTTTTGGAATAAAGCCTCCTAACATAGAAAGCCTTAATGATTTTATCTGGGATTATACTTTCAAAGTAACTGTTTTATTGCCTGTAATCTCAGTGATTTTTGCTTTTTTGATGCTCAAAGTTGTTGGAGGTAAAGAAGCTATAAAGAAAAATTGGAAAGCTGCAATGATTTCAGGTCTTATGCTTTCAGTTTCTGCCCTTGTAATTGCCGGTTTCAGAATTCTTCCAGTAGAAATTATAGGAATTATCTCTGGATTGATTACCATGCTCACAGTTTATTTTATTTATCGCAGGAATAACACTCAGGAGCAAAGTAAATCTATTTTTAATAAAGAAGTTTTTATAGCCTGCCTACCATTTATCCTGTTAATAATAATCTCACTCATTGTAAATATCCCCACTATTAAAATGAAACTTGAAAATGTTCTGGGTCAGACTGAAGTAATTAGAATTATTGCTGATAAAAAAGAAGATTTGAACATTCTTGGGAATGTCTGGTTCTGGATAATGGTTGTTTCTTTTATTTCAATATTTATACTTAAACCATCAGGTAAACAATTAAGGAATGTTTTCAAGCTCTGGATAACAAGAATATGGGGACCTTTTCTTGCTTACTCACTTTTCTTTGCTGTGGCATTTATTATGGCATGGTCTGCAATGGAAGTTGTAAATGGAAAGCTTGTCCCATCTCAATATTTTGCCCAGTACAACATGGACAGAATTATAGGAATAACACTTGCAAATGTTTTTGGTCCTGCTTATCCATTCATTGCACCTTTTCTTGGTTTATTTGGTGCATTTGTTGGAGGAAGTGAAACAGCCTCAAATGTTCTTTTTGCAAAAATTCAATGGGAAGCAACTCTTTCAACAGTCGGAGCAAATGCTTTCATGTGGATTTATGCAGCCCATGCAGTTGGTGGTGGAATAGCCTCTGCAATAACTCCTTCTAAGATTACAAATGCTGCTGCTACAATTGGTGTGGGCGGTAGAGAAGAAGCACAGTTTATAAAAGCAGTTTTAGTTCCAGTTTTACTTATGTGTGCCATAACAGGTGCAATGACTATGATAATTGTTTATTTATAAAAAAATGAATTATTATTAATGAATGAAGGCAAAGATTAAGCAAGTTTTTCAGTGCCAAAGCTGTGGATATATTTCACCAAAGTGGATTGGCCGATGCCCTGATTGTGGCGCATGGAACAGCTTTGTTGAGGAAACTATAGAAGCAGGAACTGAAAGAAAAATTTTATCAGAAACTGTTCAGCCTGTTTCCATTAGTTCAATTGAAATTACAGTATCGGACAGATTTTTAACTGGAATTGCAGAACTTGACAGAGTTCTTGGTGGCGGATTAGTTAAAGGCTCTCTTATTCTTATTGGAGGAGACCCTGGTATTGGGAAATCAACACTGCTACTGCAGGCATCCAATAACCTTTCATTGCAGTATGGTAAAGTTCTTTATGTTTCAGCAGAGGAATCTCTTACACAGATAAAACTTAGAGCAGAAAGACTCGGAATTACTTCAGAAGGAATTTTGCTTCTTAGTGAAACCCTTGTTGAGAAAATTATTGAATGTGCAAAAGAAACTCAACCAGCTACACTAATTGTTGATTCAATTCAGACAGTTTACACTGAAGAAGCAGTTTCAGCACCTGGTTCTGTAAGTCAGATTAGAGATTCCGCAGCAAAATTTATGAATTTTGCAAAATCCACAGGGATTCCTGTCTTTCTAATCGGTCATGTCACAAAAGAAGGAGCAATAGCAGGTCCAAGAGTGCTTGAGCATCTTGTGGATACAGTTCTTTATTTTGAAGGAGACAGGGGATATGCCTATAGAATCCTGAGAAGTGTAAAAAACCGTTTTGGTCCAACCAATGAAATAGGTGTTTTTGAGATGACTTCACAGGGACTTACAGAGGTTGAAAATCCTTCTTTAATTTTTCTTTCTGAACATGGAGTGTCAAGTGGTTCAGCCATTACAGCAACAATTGAAGGAACAAGAGCAATTCTCACTGAAATACAAGCACTGGTTTCACCTTCACAGTTTGGAATGCCAAGAAGAAATTTTATTGGAGTTGATTATCAGAGAGTAAATCTTTTAATTGCTGTTATTGAAAAACGCGGGAAAGTAAATCTTGCCAGTGCAGATATATTTGTAAATGTTGTTGGAGGATTAAAAATTACAGAGCCTGCTTCGGATTTAGCAATAATTTCTGCCATTGTTTCCTCTTTTAGAGATATGCCTTTGCCTGATAGAACTGTTATTTTTGGTGAAGTTGGATTAAGTGGCGAGATTCGTGCAATATCTCAAACTGAGTTAAGATTAAAAGAAGCCTCCAGAATAGGTATGAAAAGAGCAATTATCCCTAAAAGCAATCTTGAAAGGCTTAAAGAAGGTTATGATCTAAACATAAAAGGAGTGACATCAATTAATGAACTTATTGAGGTTATTAACAGTTAGTCTGGTTATTTTTTTATTTTCTGGTTGTGCAGAAAAGAAACCAGAGATTTTGAAAGAGTTTTATGCTGAGGATGTAAAGGATTTTATAAAAAAAATGCAGAATTATCAGGGCATTGAAAGCTCCTTAGCTATTGATTATGAAAGCAAAGGAAATTTTCTCAGTGGAGATGCTTTACTTAAAATTAGTAAAAATGAAACACTTCTTCGCATTTACTATATGGGCTTTCCTGCAGGTGAAATTTATGAAAAAAATGAAGAAGTATCATCAACCCTACTAATAGAAAAAGATAAGGTAAAGCAAATTTTAACCGGGGTAAGAAAGGGTTTTATGTGGTGGATTGGTGATTTTGAGATTGGAGAAAAAGACAATAATTTTATTTTGAAGGAAAAAAATAGTGACAGACAAGTATTGCTAAATAAAAAAGGATTTATGCCTGTAAGTCAGAGTTTTACCTTTGAAAATCAGCAAATTTTAATAACTTATAATGACTTTAAACAGTTTCAGACTGAAGATAAAACTAACCTCATAATGCCTTCCAGAATTATTGTTTATTACAAAAATAGAACCTTAAAAATCAACATAGAAAAATTAAAACTGATAAATGGCTAAAAAAAAGCTCGGGCAGCATTTTTTAAGAAATAAGGAGATTCTTCAAAGAATTGTCAATGTTGCAGAAATTGAGCCTCAGGACAAAGTTGTTGAAATTGGTGCAGGAATGGGCGATTTAACAGCATTGTTAATTGAGCAGGCGAGGGAAGTTATAGCAATTGAAATTGATCCAGCGCTTTTTAGAATTTTAAAAGAAAGATTCCGTCAAAGACAAAATTTGAAGCTATTCAATCAGGATGCTCTCAAGTTTCCCTATGAAGAGATTGGACAGTTTAAAGTTGTTGCTAATATTCCCTATTACATAACAAAACCTATAATTTTCAGATTAATTGAAGTGAGAAATTTTATTTCAATGACTCTTACTGTGCAGAAAGAAGTTGCCCAGAGGTTTATTGCAGTTCCTGGTTCAAAAGCATACTCTGCTTTAAGCATTATTGTCCAGTATTATACGACTGCTGAAATAAAATTTTATATTCCTGCAAAATTTTTTAGCCCTCCACCAGAGGTTGAATCAGCAGTAATTAAAATTCAAAGAAGAACTGAGCCAGCTGTAAAAGTAGCTGATGAAAAAATATTTTTTAAAATCGTTAAATCAGCCTTTGGCCAGCGCAGAAAGATGATAGCCAACTCTTTAAAATCAGTCGTTGATGAACCTAAGGAATTTCTAAATAAAATCGGCATAAATCCCTTAAAAAGAGCAGAAGAGCTTTCAATTGAGGATTTTGCTTACATTACTAATGAACTTTGCAAATTTTGCAAAAAATAATGCAAATTTTGCAAAAAAAAGGCAACAGTTTCATATAAAACCTCATAAAATCAATATATTTCAATTCTGGCATGGTAATTGATATTTAAAAGAAGTAAAGAAAAGTCACAAAAAGGAGGTGAAAGAAATGAAAAAGTTTTTAACGGTGTTTGCATTACTAACAGCACTAACAGTATTTGCAGGTGTATCTTTTGCGCAGCGAGGAATGGGTCCTCAGTATCCAATAGGAGTTGATTCAGCTAAGGCGCAACAGTATTGCAAGGAAATTCAACCACTTTATCAGAAGGATTTACAGCTAAGGGGTGAGCTTTTGACCCTCTGGGCACAGCCAAACCCTGATTGGAATGCAATCAAACACAAAGAACAGGAAAGAGCAAGTTTAAAAGTGGAGATGCACAAAAAAGCCTATGAAATGGGACTTCCCTATGCACCAGCCGGGAAAAGAGGATTAAACATCAGAAGAATCTGTGGATGGTAAAAATCAAGGGGGCTTGTGCCCCCTTTTTTAAGGATTAATGCAATGAAATGGAGCATAGTTATAATGATTTTTCTGATAGCCATAGGACAGATTGCAGAAGCTCAGGAATGGGAAGAAAGTTATGATCCAAACACAGAGATTGCTATTAAGGGGAAAATTGCTGAAATTATTTATAGAGATTATGGACCTGTGGTAATAGGAATTACAAAGCATGATAAAATCTACAATATTATTACAGCACCGAGATGGTATATTGAACAGGAAAAAATAGAATTCAATCTTGGAGATGAGGTGGTTGTTCATGGCGCTAAGTTTTTTTCCAAAAAGGGTGAGCTTTTTATTATTGCAAGATCAATCCATAATATATCAACAGCCAAAATTTATTCATTCCGCGATGAGAATATGAAGCCTTGCTGGAGTGGAGGAAGACAGCACAAAAAGAGATACTGGAAGTTTATTCCTCAATAGCTGCCTTCTCTGTGGCCTCAACCATTCCTTCACTTTCTTCTTTACCAATAAGTCTGTCCATATCAAGAAGAATAATAAGTCTGTCTTCAAGTTTTGCAATTCCCCATATAAATTCTGAACTTACAGAATAAGTCATAGCTGGAGGTGGTTCAACGATGTCAGTGGATATTCTTAGAACTTCAGAGACCGAGTCAACAATCAATCCAATAGTTATACCCTGAATATCCATTATCATAATTCTTTGTTTTGCTGTTTCTTCTTCCTCAGGAAGTCCAAATTTTTTTCTCAGACTAACAACAGGAATAACCTTCCCACGAAGATTTATAACGCCTTCAACATAGTATGGAGCATTTGGAACTCTTGTAATTTCTTTCATTCTGTTTATTTCCTGAACTTTGAGAATATCAACAGCATACTCTTCACCACCAAGAGTAAATGTAACAAGCTGGAGAATTTTTGTATCTCCACCTGCTTTTTTCTCACTTACTACCAGTGCTGTGTCCATCTTACCCTCCATAGACTTTTTTAGTGAATTATAATGAAGTGTAACCTATTTGTCAATAACAATTCAATTTTCTAAAAATGCCGATAGAAAATGTCATTTCTATCTAATGTTAGGTAATCCTGAAGGACAGAAGTGCTTTCTGAAGACTCCTCGCTACCCTGAGAACAGGTCCATCGGGCAGTTTCAGGAATCCCCTTGCATTGTTGACTAAACTAAGACTGTTAAGCATAATAAAAAAGTGAAATTTTTAATGCTTTCAAAGATTATTGCTACAGTTTTTTTTATTGGATACTGTCCTTTTGCACCTGGTACAGTGGCTTCTGCTTTTGCAATGGCTCTTTTATGGATTTTTAAACCCCATGATACGATTATGTTATCAATGTTACTGAGTTCATTTATTCTGGGAACAATTTCTTCAGAAAAAGTGGCAAAGCATCTGGGTATTAAAGATCCTTCCTGCATTGTTATAGATGAGTTTGCAGGCTATCTTACAGCAGTTATGTTTCTTCCGTTAAACTTGAATGTTCTGATTGCAGGATTTGTGCTTTTCAGGTTTTTTGATATTATAAAACCTCCTCCTATAAGGCAGGCTGAAAGAATAGATGGTGGATTTGGTATCATGATTGATGATTTTCTGGCAGGACTTCTTAGCAATCTTTTAATAAGAATTTTTCTTCTGTTATGATATTTTATGCGTCTTTTTATAGCAATAGAACTTCCTCAGCAAGTTAGAGAATTTCTTGCAGACTTGACTAATTTCAAATCATCAATTGATGGAGTTAATATTGTTCCGAAAGAAAATTTTCATATTACATTAAAATTTCTTGGTGAAGTTGAAGAAAAAATTATCCCTTCTTTAACATACACTTTGAAATCCTTATCAAATGAGTTTTCTAATTTTACATTGAAAATTACTACTCCTGGAGTTTTCCCGGATAAAATAAAACCAAGAGTCATATGGATTGGCACAGAAAATACAGAGATACTTAAGAGATTAACAAAAAGGATTGACGAGGAGACTTCCAGTCTTGGTTTTCAAAGGGAAGAAAGACAATTTAAGTCTCACATAACCTTAGCAAGAGTGAAGAATTACAGGAATGGGAAATATTTTTTTGAGAAGATTTTAAAGAAATTTTCTGAAAAGTCTTTTGATTTTCAATTTGAGGTTAAAGAGTTTGTTTTAATGAAAAGCATATTGACTCCAAAAGGTTCAATTTATTCAGTTTTGGAGAGATTTCCTTTGCTCAAATAGTTTAATGGTATAATAAAAAAAAGCTTAAGAGGTGATTTATGAATAAGGAGAAATTAAAGGCATTGGAGATTGCTATATCCCAGATTGAGAGAAATTTTGGCAAGGGCGCAATAATGCGTCTTGGAACAAAGGCTCAAGCAGAAGGAATAAGTGTAATTCCTACAGGTTCAATATCCCTTGATATAGCAACAGGTGTTGGAGGATATCCACGCGGAAGAGTTATAGAAATTTTTGGGCCTGAATCTTCAGGTAAAACAACCCTTGCACTCCATGCAATTGCAGAAGCTCAGAGGCTTGGAGGTGTTGCAGCATTTATAGATGCTGAGCATGCCCTTGATGTGAATTACGCTTCAAAATTAGGTGTTGATGTGGAAAATTTACTAATAAGCCAGCCTGATACTGGAGAGCAAGCTCTGGAAGTAACAGAAACCCTTGTCCGAAGCGGAGCAGTTGACATTATTGTTATTGACTCAGTTGCTGCTCTTGTTCCAAAGGCTGAAATTGAAGGAGAAATGGGAGATTCTCTTCCAGGTCTTCAGGCAAGGCTTATGAGTCAGGCTTTAAGAAAGCTTACAGCAGCTATATCAAAGTCTCAGACAGTTGTTATTTTCATAAATCAGCTCAGACAGAAAATTGGAGTAATGTTTGGAAATCCAGAGACAACTCCTGGAGGAACCGCACTAAAATTTTATGCTTCAATGAGGCTGGATATAAGAAAAACAGACACATTAAAAGAAGGACAGGATACAACAGGTGGTAGAGTAAGAGTTAAAATTGTGAAAAATAAAGTAGCACCGCCATTCAAAGAGGCTCACTTTGATATTTACTTTAATGAAGGAATATCAAAGACAGGCGAGGTTCTTGATCTTGCAGTGGAAAAAGGAATTATTGAAAAATCTGGAGCATGGTACAGTTACAACGGAACAAGATTTGCTCAGGGTAGAGAAAATGCTAAAGAATATTTAAAAAGTCATCCAGAAATCTTCAATGAAATTTATTCCAAAGTTATGGATGCTTATGGATTAAAGCCAAAGGTCATAGAAGGTGAAAAATCGGAACAATGAAGTATTAAAATGTGCATTGAGGTTAATTACAAAAAAAGATAGAACAGAGGCTGAATTAAAAGATAGACTTTACAGAAAAGGATTTTCTCAAATGGATATTGATGATGCGGTTGCCTATTTAAAGCAGAATGGATTTATAGATGACAGTAGATTTATCCAGAAAGCAGAAAAAATTGCACAAGACAGATTTCTTGGTAATATGGGTTTAAAAAACTACTTTACAAGAAGGGGCATTGATAAAGAATTACTTGACAGCATTCCGGAAATAGACGAATTTTCCCTTGCTCAGAAACTTATCCAGAGAAAAATTCATTTAATAAAAAATGATCCAGAGGATAAAAAAATGGCTAAAATAGCAGGATTTCTTCTCAGAAGAGGATTTTCATGGGACACTATAAATAAATTTTTGAATGAAAAATTCCCCGGAGATATAGAGTCTCAAGACAATGACAATTTAAAGGAGGAGTTGAAATGAGAGTTTTAATTGCTTTGTTTATCGCGTTATTTATTTTTGGATGTGCTTCGCAGGGTGTTAGATATACCTATGATGAGATTAAAAATTATCCACCAGAGATTCAGGAAAGAATTGCAAAAGGAGAGATAGCACTTGGGATGACAAAGGAGCAGGTAAGACTTGCATGGGGGAATCCTTCTTCTGTAAGGGTTCTTACACCTGAGAAAGGAAAGCAAAGAGAAGAATGGATTTATTCTTCTTCTTTAGGACTTTTAAAATCAAGGCTTATTTTTGTTGATGGCAAGCTCACCTACATAATAAGCAATGAGCAGAGAATAATAGGTGAGGAGTAGTAAATGCAAAGTTTTGAAATAAGGAATCTATTTCTGGACTACTTTGTTTCCCATGGACATGAACATGTAAAGAGTTCTCCACTCATTCCTAAGGATGACCCCTCATTGTTATTTACAAATGCAGGTATGGTTCAGTTTAAAAGAGTCTTTCTTGGTGAAGAACAGAGACCTTACAGTAGAGCCACCAGCTGTCAGAAATGTATGCGTGCAGGTGGAAAACACAGTGATCTTGAAAATGTTGGATTTACAGCAAGACATCATACTTTCTTTGAGATGCTTGGTAATTTTTCCTTTGGAGATTATTTTAAAAGGGAAGCAATATTTTTCGCATGGCAACTTTTAACAGAACATTTTAGACTTCCGAAAGAAAAACTCTGGGTTTCAATCTATAAAGACGATGATGAAGCTGCAGATATATGGGAGAAAGAAGTAGGCATGCCAGTTGAAAGAATAGTGCGCCTTGGTGAAAAAGATAACTTCTGGCAGATGGGAGATACAGGTCCATGTGGACCATGCTCTGAGATAATAATTGATCAGGGTGAGGATTTTGGATGCGGAAAGCCTGACTGTTCTGTAGGATGTGACTGTGACAGATTTCTTGAGTTGTGGAATCTTGTTTTTATGCAATACAACAGAGATGAAGAGGGGAAATTGACAGCCCTTCCTAAGCCAAGTATTGATACAGGAATGGGACTTGAAAGAATTACAGCAGTTCTACAGGGGAAGAAAACAAATTTTGATACAGACCTTTTTCAGCCAATTATTTCTGAAATTTGTTCTGTTTTAAATGTAAGCTACGGTAGGGAAAGGAAAACTGATGTTTCAATAAAAGTTATTGCAGACCACATAAGAGCTTCCACATTTTTGATAGCTGAAGGACTCATTCCTTCCAATGAGGGAAGAGGTTATGTTTTAAGAAGAATTATAAGGAGGGCATTGAGACACATTAAGCTACTTCAGTATGATAGAGTGGCTTTTTATAGATTTGTTGAACCTGTTATAGAAAGTCTTGGAACAATTTATCCTGAGATTGTTTTTGAAAGAAAAAGAATTGAAAAGATCATAAAAGTGGAGGAAGAAAGATTTCTTAGAAGCCTTGAAAGGGCACAGCAGATTTTTGATGAGATTCTTGAAAATCTTAAGAAATCAGGTTCAAAGGTTCTTCCCGGAGAAGAAATCTTCAGACTCTATGATACTTTTGGTTTGCCTTTTGATTTAATAAAGGAAATGGCACAAGATTCTTGCTTGGAGCTTGATGAGATAGGTTTTCACAGACAGTTGAATAAACAGCGTGAGCGGGCAAGAGCAGCTTCAAAGGCTCAGGAAATCGGAATAGATGAAGTATATAAAGAGTTAAGAAGCGGGAATCATGATTTTAAATTTACGGGTTACACTGATTATGAAGCAGAAACAATCATTCATGCCATCATAAAAAATGGAAAGACTGTGAAGATACTTGAAAAAGGCGAAGAAGGAGAAGTTTTCCTCTATGAAACGCCCTTTTATGCAGAATCAGGTGGACAGGTAGGAGACACAGGGATAATAATTTCAGGCTCAGGTAAGGCAGAGGTTTTTGATACCAAGAAGATAGCAGGACTTCACTGTCATAAAGTAAGAGTTATTGAAGGAAGCATAAAAAAGGATGAAAAAGTTTTTGCAAAGATTGACATAGAAAGAAGAAAGGCAATTGCGAGAAATCACACAGCAACTCATCTTCTTCACGCTGCCTTAAGAGTTGTTCTCGGGGAGCATGTAAAGCAGGCTGGAAGCCTTGTTGCACCAGACAGACTTCGTTTTGATTTTACCCATTTTGATGCTTTGAGTGACGCTGAGTTACAGGAAATTGAAAGCATTGTCAATGAAAAAATACTTGAAAATTTACCTGTCATAGTAGAGGTAAAATCCCTTAATGAGGCTTTGAATGAGGGGGTTATAGCCCTTTTCGAAGATAAATATGAAGATACTGTCAGGGTTGTAAAAATTCTCGGATTCAGTAAAGAACTTTGCGGTGGCACTCACTGTAAATCTACTGGTGAAATAGGAAGTTTTTATATTATTTCAGAAAGCTCTGTTGCCTCGGGAATCAGAAGGCTGGAAGCTGTCACAGGAGTCTCTGCCCTTGAATATGCTAACAGATATAGAGAGCAGATAAAAAATATCTCTCAAATTCTTAAATCAGCAGAACCTGTAAAAGCAATACAAAGACTTATTAATGAATTAAAGTCAAAGCAACAGGAAATTGAAGCCTTGAAGGACAAACTCTTAAGTCACAGTATTGACGGATTTGTAAAACAGGCAAGAGACATAGACGGAGTTAAAG
The DNA here is from genome assembly GCF_040451425.1 of Thermodesulfovibrio sp. 3462-1. Taxonomy (NCBI): domain Bacteria; kingdom Pseudomonadati; phylum Nitrospirota; class Thermodesulfovibrionia; order Thermodesulfovibrionales; family Thermodesulfovibrionaceae; genus Thermodesulfovibrio; species Thermodesulfovibrio obliviosus. The sequence continues at coordinate 1,500,540 of NZ_CP144374.1, read as the reverse complement.
CACTGGCAGTAAAACTTGAAGGGGTTGATACAAAATCCTTAAGAGCACTTTCAGACAAACTTAGAGAAAAACTGCATCCAGCAGTAATTTTACTTGCATCAAAGACTGATGGGCAGGGGATTCTGATTCTTTCAGTTACAAAAGATGCTACAAGTAAATATGATGCTGGAAAACTTTTAAAGAGCATAACTCAGGCTGTTGGTGGTAAAGGTGGGGGAAGGGCTGATTCTGCTCAGGGTGGATGTCCTGATGCTGCAAGCATTGACAAAGCAGTAGAAATATTTTATGAATTAATTAAACAACATTGAACCCTTGAACTATTGAACAAGGAGGAAAAAATGGCATTACAGGATTTGTTTAAAAATATGATTTTTGCCTGTCTTGGAATGCAGGAAATACTTAAAGAATTTCTCAATGACCTTGTAAAAAGAGGCAAGATGAGCGAGTCTGAGGCTGCAAAAATAATTAATGAATTCATCTCAAAATCTGAAGAAGCAAAGGAGGGCTTTAAAGAAAACTTTAAAGAAATGATTCAAAAGACACTTCAGGGGATGAATTTAGCAACAAAAGATGAGATTGAAAACATGAAAGCTCTGATAAATGAAATGAATCTAAGGATTACAAAGATTGAAGAAAAATTGAAAGAATAATTGAAAATCTATTATGGATAAACCCGATATTTTAAGAAAGATCCCGTCAGTTGACAGAATTCTAAAGAATGAAAAAATAAAAGTTCTCTTTAAAGAATATTCTTACTCACTGGTCAGGGAAGCAGTAAGAAAGGTTCTTGATAGTTTGAGAGCTAAGGTTTTAAAAGACAATTTTTTAGAGATTGATGAAGACAGCATAATTGAAGAGATAAAGAATTCTTTAAATAAAAAGTATTCTCTTCAGCCTGTTATAAATGCAACAGGAGTTGTGATTCATACAAATCTTGGAAGAGCAATACTTCCAGAAGAGGCAATAAAACATGTTGTTGAAATTGCGCAAAGTTATTCAAATCTTGAGTATGATTTAGAAAAAGGGCAGAGAGGCAAACGATATGTTCACATAGTTGATGCTGTTAGAAAAATTGTGAATGTAGAATCAGCTGTTGTTGTAAATAATAATGCAGGTGCAGTTTTCCTTTGTCTTAACACACTTGCTAAAGATAAAGAAGTTGTCGTTTCTCGTGGAGAACTCGTTGAAATAGGAGGTTCTTTTAGAATTCCGGATGTTATGGCTCAATCAGGTGCCATCTTAAGGGAAGTGGGAACAACAAATAAAACCAGATTAAGCGATTATGAAAGAGCAATAAATGAAAATACAGCCCTGTTACTGAAAGTGCACAGATCAAATTTTAAGATTATCGGCTTTACCGAAGAAGTTTCAGTAAAAGAACTATGTGAACTTGGAAAACAGAGAGGAATTCCGGTAATGGTTGATCTTGGCAGTGGATGTTTTATTGATTTAAAAAAATACGGCTTTTATGGAGAACCTTCAGTTCAGGAAGTGGTAGATGAAGGAGCTGATATTGTTACTTTCAGTGGAGATAAACTTCTCGGAGGAGCGCAGGCAGGATTTATAATTGGCAAATCTGCGCTTATCGAACGAATATCAAAAAATCCTCTTATGAGGGCATTAAGAGTTGATAAACTTACGCTTGCAGCTGTTGAGGCAACTTTAATGTTTTATCTTGATGAAAAAGAAGCTATTGAAAAAATTCCCACATTGAGAATGATTCTTGAACCACCAGAAAAAATTAAAAGAAGAGCAGCTAAGATATTGAAATTGTTTAAAAAACACGGAATTGAGGCAATGCTCAAAGAAGATGTATCAATGCCAGGTGGAGGCTCACTTCCTGAAAGTGGAGTTAAAACCTATGTTATTGCTATCAGGACAGATAAGCCTGATGAATTCTCAGGAAAATTAAGACAAACTCAGCCTCCAGTTATTGGGAGAATAAAGGAAGATTTTGTTATTTTTGATGCGAGAACCTTACAGGAAAGAGAAATTCCATTGCTTGTGAAAGCTGTAAAACAAATCATGGAATAATGTTTATATGAACCTTAGAAAACAATATGAGGAAATAGAAAAAAGTGTTCTACATCCCAGGGCATGTTTAAGCTGTCAAACAAAGGGAAGGCTGAAGTCTGAACCAGAGGATGATATTAGAACAGCCTTTCAGCGTGACAGAGACAGAATTATTCACAGCAAAGCTTTTCGCAGGCTGAAGCATAAAACTCAGGTTTTCTTTTCTCCTCAGGGTGACCACTATAGAACCAGACTAACTCATGTGCTTGAAGTTTCTCAAATTGCCAGAACAATTGCAAGAGCCTTAAGACTTAATGAAGACCTTACAGAAGCCATTGCACTTGGGCATGATCTGGGACACACTCCTTTTGGACATGCAGGAGAAGCAATCCTCAGAGAACTTCATCCAGGAGGATTTGAACATTATGAGCAGAGTTTGAGAGTAGTTGATGTTCTTGAGAAAAATGGACAAGGACTTAATCTTACATTTGAAGTAAGGGACGGAATACTTAAACATTCAAAAGGTAGGGGAAAGATCTTAAGTGACGAGCCAGTGACTCTTGAAGGTCAGATCGTTAGAGTAGGAGATGTTATTGCCTATCTGAACCATGACATTGATGATGCACTGAGAGCTGGAATTATCAAAAAAAATGATATTCCGCAAAAGTTTTTAAAATTTTTTGGTGATAGACATTCAAAGAGAATTGATAAGATGGTCAGAGATGTTATTTTTACCACTATAAAAGAAGATTATAAAAAAATCTCCATGTCTTATGAAATGGAAGAAATGGTTTCTGAATTTAGAGATTTTCTTTTTGAAAAAGTTTATTACAATGAGCGGGTTATTCAGGAATTTAAAAAAGCAAAGAGAATACTTGAAAGTCTTTATAATTATTACCTTGAAAATCCTCAAGCAATAGATGCTCAGGGTCTTGGAGAAAAGGAACTTCACAGAAAGATATGTGATTTTATTGCAGGAATGACAGACAGATATGCCCTTTATACCTTTGAAAAAATATTTATACCCAAGAGCTGGGCAGTCCAATGATTGAAGGGATTGGTGTTGATATTGTTTCCGTTGAAAGAATAAAAAAAATATACGAAAGATTTGGAAGAAAATTTTTAGATAGAGTTTTTACTGAAGGAGAGATTGCTTACAGCTTTAGTTATTCAAATCCTTTCTGCCATCTTGCAGCTCGTTTTGCTGTAAAAGAAGCAGTGATTAAGGCACTGAAAAAACCTTCAGGTTTAACTTTAAAGCATATTGAAGTAAAAAACAATTCTGATGGTTCACCAGAGGTTAAAATAGAAGGATTGAATAGGAAAATTTTTGTATCCCTCTCTCATGAAAAAAAATACACTGTAGCAATGGTTATTATTATTTAGCTTTAATTCCTCATGGGGCAATGAGTGAAAAAGTTAGACAGGGAAGCGGAAGAAATCCTTTCAAGAAAGGCATTTTAAGAAATTATGTAAGCCTGTTATCAAATGCAAAACTTAAAATCTTCATGCTATAATACTTTTCATGGGTAAAAAAAGAGGATACTTTGGAGAGTATGGAGGCCGCTTCGTCCCTGAAACCTTAATGCCTGCACTTGAAGAGCTTGAGAGAGCTTTTCAAAGGGCAAAAAGAGATAAAAATTTTAATGCTGAATTTGAAGCCTTACTTAAAGACTATGTGGGGCGACCGACACCTCTTTACTTTGCCAAGAGATTAACTGAATATCTTGGTGGAGCAAAGATATATCTAAAAAGAGAAGATCTTGCCCATACAGGTGCTCACAAAATAAACAATGCTCTTGGGCAGGCACTGCTTGCAAGAAGATTAATGAAAAAACAAAGAATTATTGCTGAAACAGGAGCAGGGCAACATGGTGTAGCTACTGCAACAGGTGCTGCACTTGCCGGACTAAGCTGTGACATATACATGGGAACTGAGGATATAAGAAGGCAAAAGCTCAATGTCTTCAGAATGAATCTTCTTGGTGCAAGGGTTATTCCAGTTGATACAGGTTCAAAAACCTTAAAGGATGCCATAAATGAAGCCTTAAGAGACTGGACCACAAATGTGCGGACAACTCATTATGTTTTAGGCACTGTTTTTGGTCCTCATCCTTATCCACTTCTTGTTAGATATTTTCAAAGTGTTATTGGTAGAGAGGCAAAAAGGCAAATAATTCAAAAAGAAGGCAAACTTCCCGATGTTTTAGTTGCCTGTGTTGGAGGTGGAAGTAACTCCATAGGACTTTTCAGTGCTTTCTTGGGGGATAAAGATGTAAAAATGATTGGTGTTGAAGCAGGTGGTAAAGGTATTGATACAGGGCTTCATGCAGCAAGATTTGCAGGAGGAGCAAAGGGAATTTTTCAGGGTTGCCTTAGCTATGTTCTTGAAAATGAAGATGGAAATATTCTTGAAACTCACTCTGTAAGTGCAGGCCTTGATTATGCCTCTGTTGGTCCTGAACATGCCTATCTAAAAGACACAGGCAGGGTAAACTATACATACGCAACAGATGATGAAGCTTTAGAAGCATTTGAGCTTTTAAGCAGACTCGAAGGAATTATTCCTGCTTTGGAGTCTGCCCATGCAGTGGCCTGGGCAGTAAGGATTGCACCTGAGATGCCAAAAGATTCAATAATTATTGTAAACCTCTCTGGAAGAGGAGACAAGGATGTTCAGGAAGTAGCGAGGATAAAAGGAATATCTTTATGAATGGGTTTGCTGTTAGAAAAAAGCTTGAATATATAAAAAAACAAGGCAAAAAAGCATTTATACCCTACATTATGGCAGGAGATCCCAGCCTTGATGAGACTGCAAAGAGGCTAAAGCTTTTAAGTGAGGCTGGTGCTGACCTTATTGAACTTGGTGTGCCTTTTACAGATCCTCTTGCTGACGGACCAACAATACAGAGAGCAGCAGAACGGGCATTAAACTCTGGTGTAACTCTAAGAAAAATAATCAGTTTTCTACACGATTTCAAGGGGAGCATAGATACACCCATAATTTTAATGACCTATCTAAATCCTGTTTTCCGATACGGAATAGAAAAGTTTTTTCAGGATGCAAGCAAAGCCAGTGTGTCAGGAGTAATTTTCCCTGACCTTACAGTGGATGAATCGGAAATTTATAGACATTTTGCTAAAGCATACGGTATTGATACAATTTTCCTCGTAGCACCCACATCAACTCCAGAAAGAGTTAAAAAAGTTGTAAAAGCTTCAACTGGGTTTGTTTACTATGTGTCAATAACAGGCATAACAGGCACTGAACTCAGACTTGACAACACTTTCACTGAGCATATAAATTTCGTTAAAAGTTTTAGAAAACCTGTTTGCGTAGGTTTTGGAGTCAGTGAACCTCAGCAGGCTAAATATGTAGCCCAATTCGCTGATGGAGTAATTGTGGGAAGTGCCATTGTAAAGATTTTTCATGAAGTGCCTGAAAAGGCTTATGATTTTATTAAATCACTCAGAGAGGCAATAAATGGCATGGTTTAAAAGAAAAGAACCAAAAATAGAGAAAAAGGTAAAAATTCCTGAAGGATTGTGGGTAAAATGTGAAAACTGTAAAGAAATAATTTATCGCAAAGAGCTTGAGAACAATTTTAAGGTTTGCCCTAAATGTCAGTATCACTTTAGAATTTCAGCAAAAGAAAGAATTTCCCTTATAACAGACAACGGAACCTTTATAGAATTAGACCCTGAACTTAAAAGTCCTGATCCTCTTGACTTTAAAGATACGATGCCATATAAAGGAAGGCTTATTGAAAATGAAAAAAAGACAGGGCTCAAAGAAGCAGCCATTTATGGTGATGCAAAAATCAATGGAAGAGATGTAGTAATCGCTGTTCTTGATTTTTCCTTCATGGGTGGAAGCATGGGAACAGTTGTTGGAGAAAAAGTAACAAGAGCTGCTGAGAGAGCATTGGAGCGAAGAGTTCCTTTAATTATCGTATCTTCATCTGGTGGAGCAAGAATGCAGGAAGGAATGTTTTCATTGATGCAGATGGCTAAAACAGCACAGGCAATAGGTAAACTTAAAGAAGCAGGCATACTTTATATTTCTGTATTAGCTGATCCCACTTTTGGAGGTGTAACTGCATCTTTTGCTATGCTTGGTGACATAATCATTGCAGAGCCCCGCAGTCTTATAGGCTTTGCAGGACCGAGGGTTATTCAAGAAACAATAAAACAGCAACTTCCCGAAGGATTTCAGAGAGCCGAGTTTTTGCTTGAACACGGAATGGTTGATATTGTTGTAGAAAGAAAGGAATTAAAAAGTACTATTTATAAGCTAATTGAAATTATTATGCCAGCATCAAGCTCCTATAATCTTAATAATTCGTCTAACCTTCCTCAGGACAGTGTTTCTGAAGTATGACAGAGACAAAGAAATATAAAGAATTGATAAACGAACTTTATAGAAAAAGAACAAATGGCATAAAGTTTGGTCTTGAAAGAGTCTTCTCAGTGTTGGAAAAGCTTGGCAATCCCCATCAAAGTTTTAAATCAATTCATATTGCAGGTACAAATGGAAAAGGCTCTGTTTCTAAAATAATTTACACTCTTTTAAGGACGCACGGATTAAATACAGGACTTTTCACTTCTCCGCATCTTACAAGATTTACAGAGAGAATAATTGTTAATGATAGAGAAATTTCTGAAGATGAAGTTGTAAGATTAATTGAAAAAATTAAACCTTTTGCAGAGGAGCTTACTTTTTTTGAATATGTTACTATAATGGCTTTTCTTTACTTTAAAGAAAAAAACATTGAATACGCAGTCCTTGAGACAGGTATGGGAGGAAGGCTTGATGCTACAAATGTGGTAACACCTGTTATTTCTGTAATTACCAGTATTGGACTTGATCATCAGGATTTTCTCGGAGCTGATATAAGCTCTATTGCAAGAGAAAAGGCAGGGATTATAAAAAAAGGAGTTCCTGTTGTTACATCAAAGCAAAATCCTTATGCAGAACAAGAGATTTATAAAAAAGCCAGTGAACTCGGCTGTTCAGTCTTTACATATGGGAAAGAGTTTTCAGCTGAGCTTAAATCAATTGATTTAGATGGAATTAGCTTTGTTTTTCAGGCTTCAGGCTTCAAGATTCAGCCTTTAGCCTTATTTTTACCTCTTACAGGACATCATCAACTTGAAAATGCCTCTGTAGGATTAAAAGCTTTTATGAGCGTATATCCTCAATGGAATGAAAATTTTATTAAAGAAGGACTTAAAAATGTCAGATTACAGGGAAGACTTGAAGTTGTATCAAAGCAACCTCTTATAATCTTTGACATAGCCCATAATCCACCTGCTGCGGAGGCTTTAGTAAAATCACTAAAAGCTCTTACAGATGAAAGACCTGTGATAGTTTTTGGGATGATGCGAGATAAAGATGTATCAGGATTTATTGATTGTTTTAAAACTTATGCTCATAAAATAATCTTTACAGTGCCTCACTATGAAAGAGCTATCACATATGAAGAATTAAATCAAAATTGTACTTCAATGATTGATTTCTTTGTGCCTAACCCGACAGAAGCTTTTAAAAAGGGGCTTTCCATATGTAAAAATAACCATAAGTTCCTTCTTTGCACAGGCTCAACTTATTTAATAGGTGAACTGAAAGAGTATCTTGGTGAGAAAACATTGCATAGAAGACTTGGAGAGCTTACATGAAATATAACACAGGCAGATTCAAAAGCTGGTTAATAATGAGTTTATTGATCGCTTTAACCATTTTTTTAAATGTTTCTGCTTTATTCGCTATGGAGATAATCTCTGACACACTGGAACGATTTGAAAAAGACAAAAAAATCATTGCAATCGGCGATGTTTATATGAGTGATGGAACTTTTGATCTTAAAGCTCAGAAAGTAATTTATTATGAAAACACTGCTGATATAGAAGCCTATGGAGACCTTTATTATGATGACGATGAAATTACTACCTGGGCAGAGGAAGGAAAATTTAACAGAGACAAAAAAACAGGTTTTTTAAAAAATGCCCTTCTTCACATAAAAAAACAGGATATGTGGATAAAAGCTAAAGAAATTGAAAGATTAAGTGAAATAAAATATAAGGCTAAAAAAGCCACATTCTCCACATGTGAACCAGAGCCAGACAGTGCTCAACCATGGTGTTTTACAGGAGAGTTTGTTGACCTTATAGTTGATGATTCATTAACATCAAAAATCACAACTTTTAAAGTAAAAGATGTGCCCATTCTTTTTACTCCAGTGTTTTGGGGACCAGGAGGAAAAACTAAAAAGTCAGGTTTTTTACCATTAAAATTCGGAAACTCAAATACTCGTGGATTTCGTTTCAGTCCTGCTTATTATCTTGTAATTGACAGCAATAAAGATGCAACATTTTATATTGACTATTTTTCAAAAATCGGGGTTGGCAAGGCAATTGAATACAGATACCTTGACTTTGACACAAAAGGAATGTGGTATGCCTATCAGATTAAAGATAGAAAACTTAACAAAGATTATATTGAATTAAGAGGAATTCATCTTCAAAGATTTAAAAACTTTGACTTGCTTGTAGATTTAAACTATGTTAATAAAAATGACTTTTACAGGGAATACGGGGATGTTCGTTCAGCTTCCAATACATTTCTTTTTAAAGAATACGGCAAAGACCTTTCAGCAAGATATGATAGATTTTTACAGTCCTCTGTAGAGCTTTCTGTTCCTGGAGTTCAATCAAGATTTTATTTACTTGGACAGGGATGGAAGGATCTAAAAGAGGGAAACACAAGTCCTCCAGTAAAAACAGAGCTTGGATATGTGGTCTATCCATACAGGCTTGGACAATTTAATGTAAATTTTAACACCAATGTGGCTGAGTTTTATAAAGAAGATGGACTTAAAGGACAGAGATTTGAGATAGCTCCTCAAATAAGTCATACAATGGGAGATGCTATTAAATTAACGCAAACGCTCGGATTAAATGAAATCTTTTACAATCTTGAAAAAACCTCTCCCTATGAGAATACTTCTCACAGGGAAATGATTCAGTATAATGCAAAAGTCTTTATGAAAATTTACAAAACACAGCAAAGTTTTACTCATCTCATTGAACCTTTTGTAGAAGGAATTTTTATTGGAGTCAATGGTAAGCCGCCAATTTTAAAGAGTTCTGAGATAATTGATGATACAGCACTTTTAAGGGCTGGAGTTTATAATAAATTAAACCTGAAAAGCTTTAATGCTGAGGCAAGAATTACGCAGGTATATGACTTTAGGGCAAAAAATGAATGGGATAAACTTTATCCTGTTCTTCTGGAAGGAAGAATCTCATTTTGGAAAATAAGTCTTGGATTTGATACATATCAGAATATATCGAAAAAAAGAATTGAAAGATTTAACAGTGATATAAGCTTTTCTCCGGATGAAACAACATCTCTATCATTAAGTGAGCGATATACAAGAAATGAAGCACTTTCTCCTGCCTATTTGTGGTCTCCTACATTAAGGGATCAGTACAATGTTCAGGAAAAAGAGGGAAAAATAAAAACCTATGCAATGACAGTAGTGAAAAAACTGTCAGAAAAATGGTCATTTACAGCAAATGTAAACTATGATGCTAAAGGAGCTGGATTAAGAGATAGTTCATTAAATATAAGATATGCTGAGTCTTGCTGGGCAGCGAATATTTCAATAACAAGAAGACCTGTGGAAATACAGGGAAGAAAAACCTCTGAATTCAGCTTCCTTATAATTTTTGAATTAAAGGGAATAGGTCCAATAAGGATTTATGAACGCAGTGGTAGTTCTTAATAAATCAAAGGGATTTACAAGTCAGGATGCTGTTACAAAAGTAAAAAAGATTTTAAAAGCTAAAAAAGCAGGACATGCTGGTGCACTTGATCCAATGGCAACGGGAGTTTTGCTTGTATGTCTTAATGAGGCAACTAAAATAGCGCCGCTTCTTATGGAACTTGAAAAGGAATATATTTTTAAAGCAAGATTCGGGATTTCAACGGATACTCATGATGCTGAAGGAAAAGTTATAAAAGAGGTTGATAATTTTGAACTTAATAGAACAGAATTAGAAAAAATAATTCGAAAATACAAAGGTGAAATAATGCAGACTCCGCCAATGTATTCAGCAGTTAAAGTGGAAGGACAGCCTCTTCATAAACTTGCAAGGAAAGGAATTGAGATAGAAAGAAAACCAAAAAAGGTTTTCATCCACTCATTTAATATTGAAGAATTTGCTCTTCCATTTGTCACATTCAGGGTGGTATGCAGCAAAGGCACATATGTCAGGGCTCTGTGTCATGACATCGGTGAACAACTGGGAATGGGTGCTCACATAGTAGAACTTGAGAGAACAAGGGTGGGACAGTTTAAGATTGAAAATTCAACTGATATTGATGGATTGAAAGCCCTATATGAAAAAGGGTTAGATAGTTCAGTTTCATCCATATTAAATATTGACAGGGCTTTATATTTTATCCCATCTGTGACAGTAGATGATAGGCTGGTTAAAAGATTTATTAATGGCAACTCTATAAAAATTCTCTCAGGCATTGTTCCTGCAGGATGGGTAAAGGTTAAGGATAAAACAGGGAAAATACTTGGAATAGGCTTTGGTAATGGCGTAATCATAAAACCAGAAAGAATTATATGGGAGGAGGATTTATGATACAAAGATACACAAGACAACAAATGGGTGAAATCTGGAGTCCTGAAAACAAATTCAGAAAATGGCTTGAAGTTGAGATTGCTGTTTGCGAGGCATGGGCAGAGCTTGGAAAAATTCCCAAAGATGCTTTAAAGGAAATAAAAGAGAAAGCTGACTTTGACCTCAAAAGAATTGATGAAATTGAAGCAACTGTCAAACACGATGTAATAGCTTTTTTAACTGCTGTAGCTGAAAAGGTTGGACCAGTATCACGTTACATTCACATGGGGCTTACATCATCTGATGTTGTTGATACTGCACTGGCTTTGCAGATGAGGCAGGCAGCAGAACTAATAATGAACGATCTGGAGAAAATCAAAGAGCTTTTCCGTGAAAAAGCATTTCAATACAAAGACACAATATGCATGGGGCGCAGTCATGGAGTTCATGCTGAGCCAACTTCTTTTGGATTGAGATTTGCTCTGTGGTATGAAGAGGCAAAAAGAAACATTGACAGGCTTGTCTCAGCAATTGATAGAATCTCTGTGGGTAAAATCTCAGGTGCTGTTGGAACATTTTCAAATATTCCACCACAAATTGAAGAAATTGCGCTAAGAAAACTTGGGCTTAAACCAGAGCCTGTGGCAACTCAGGTAGTCCAGAGGGACAGACATGCTGAATTTTTAAGTGTTCTTGCATTGATTGCTGCAATGATTGAAAAGGTTGCTGTTGAGATAAGACACCTTCAGAGAACAGAGGTGCTGGAGGCAGAAGAACCCTTTACTGCTGGACAGAAAGGCTCATCAGCAATGCCACATAAAAGAAATCCAGTGGGTTGTGAAAATCTTAGCGGGCTTGCAAGGCTGGTTCGTTCAAATGCCTTCGCAAGCTTTGAAAATATTGCTTTATGGCATGACAGAGATATATCTCATTCTTCAGTGGAAAGAGTTATAATCCCTGACAACTGCATTTTGGTTGATTATATGCTAAACAGACTTTATGAAATAATTAAAGATTTGCGAGTTTATCCTGAAAGAATGCTTAAAAATATTGAACTAAGTTTTGGACTTTATAATTCTCAGCGTGTTCTTCTTGCATTGATTGAAAAAGGACTTACAAGGGAGGAAGCATACAGAATTGTTCAATCAAATGCCATGCAGAGCTGGAAAGACAGCAAGCCTTTCATGGATCTTTTGCTTAATGATAGTGAGGTGAGAAAATATCTCACTGAAGGTGAAATAAAGAGCATTTTTGAGCTAAACTATTACACAAGAAATATAGAATTTATTTACAAAAGAGTTTTTGGAGATGAAGATTAAAACTAAAGGTAAGTAAGATGGGAAATTAATTTTAGCCGAAGGAAAATTTAAAAAATAAAAAAGGAGGCGGAGTATGAGCAGAGATATCAGTAAAATTAGAAATATTGCAATCGTTGCCCATGCAGGTGCAGGTAACACAAAGCTTGCGGAGCAAATCCTTTTTAAAACAGGGCAGATTGACAGGGTTACAACTGGAGAGACAACAGGCAAGGTAATTGATTATGAACCAGAAGAGCTTGCAAGAAACATGACATTAAGCTCCAAAGCTGTGTATTGCGACTACAAAGATTATAGGATCAACATAATAGACACTCCAGGTTTTGTAAACTTTCTTGAAGATACAAAAGGAGTTCTTAGAGTTGTTGATGGTGCTGTAGTTATTGTAAGTGCAATTTCAGGAGTAAAAGCTGAAACTGAGAGAATCTGGAAATACTGCGATGAGTATGACCTTCCAAGAGTTGTTTTTGTAAACAAACTTGACAAAGAAAATGCTTCCTTTGATAGAGCTGTTGCTGAGATTGAAAAAGTCTTCGGACAGGAAGCAATACCTCTGACACTTCCAATTGGTGAAGGTCCAGGATTAAACGGATTTGTTGATCTGATTTCATTAAAAGCCTACATTTATGAAGGAAACTCACTAAAGGAGGCATCCATTCCAGAGTATCTTTCCTCAACTGTTGAAGAATATAGAAAAAAGTTTGTAGAAAAGATTGCAGAGCTTGATGACAGCCTTCTTGAAAAATATCTTGAAGGTGGTGAGCTTACTGAAGAAGAGTTAAGGAAGGGATTGCATGATGCATCTTTAGCAAGAAGATTCATCCCTGTACTGGCAGGTTCAGCACTTGTTGGAGTTGGCATAGAAGCATTACTTGACAGCATCATACTTGCTCTACCTGACCCAAAGGAAAGAGCAAATATATATCCTATAAAAGGTATCAATCCAAAGGATGGAAGTGAAGTCATAAGACAGCCCTCTGAAACTGAACCACTTGCTGCCTATGTTTTCAAAACCACGATTGACCCCTTTGCTGGAAAAATTTCCTACATAAGAGTTTTTTCTGGTTTGCTCAAGGCTGACTCAACGGTGCTTAATCCAAATACAGGGACAAAGGAAAGAATTGGTCAGATTTATTATATTCTCGGGAAATCTCAAATACCCTGTCAGAAAGCAGGTCCTGGAGAGATTGTGGCAACAGTTAAACTTAAGGATACACTTACAGGGCATACTCTATGCGATGAAAACAATCCAGTTCAGCTACCTGAAGTTAGATTTGCTGAACCAATCATATCTTATGCAATTGCACCAAAAACTCGTGGAGATGAGGAAAAAGTTAGTGCAGGACTTCATAAGCTTCTTGAAGAAGACCCGACACTGAGATTTTCCAGAGATGAAGAATCAAAGGACATGATTCTCAGTGGAATGGGACAGGTTCACATTGAAGTAGCTCTTGAGAAATTAAAAAGAAAATTTGGAGTTGAAGTTAATCTTATGGCACCAAAGGTTCCCTATAGAGAGACAATAAAAGCCTCTGCAAAAGCACAGGGTAAGTATAAGAAGCAGTCAGGTGGCCGTGGGCAGTATGGAGACTGCTGGATTCAGATTGAACCACTGGAAAGAGGCAAAGGCTATGAGTTTGTTGACAAAATCGTTGGTGGAGTAATTCCCCAGCAGTATCGTCCTGCAGTTGAGAAGGGAATTATTGAAACAATGAAAGAGGGAATTCTTGCCTATTATCCAATCATTGACATAAAAGTAACCCTTTATGATGGTTCCTATCATCCTGTGGATTCATCAGAAATGGCATTTAAAATTGCTGGAGCCCTTGCTCTAAAAAAAGCTTTTATGGAGGCAAAGCCTGTACTTCTTGAGCCAATTATGAAAGCTGAAATTATTGTTCCTGATGAAACTCTTGGCACAATAATTGGAGATCTCAATGCCCGAAGAGGAAAGGTTCAGGGGGTTGAACCTCAGGCAGGAGGAAATCAAAAAATAATTGCTCTTGTTCCAATGGCAGAGATGCTTACATACGCCAATCAGCTTCACAGCATGACATCTGGAAGAGGAATTTATTCAATGGAGTTTTCTCATTATGAAGAAGTTCCTTCTCATATTGCACAGAAAATAATTGCTGAGAGGCAGAAAGAGCGTCAAGCAAAGGCAGAGGAGTAAGGATAAATAAATGAAAAAGCCGTGGGGTGGAAGGTTTAAGGAAGGGACAGCAAAGACTCTTGAAGAGTTTTCCCAGTCCATCTCTTTTGACCATAAACTTTGGAGAGAGGACATTGATGGAAGCATTGCTCATGCAAAGATGCTCCATAAACAGGGTATTATTAATGCCTTTGAGCTTGAGCAGATACTTCGGGGACTTAAAGAGATTGCTAAAGAAATTGAGCAGGGTAAATTTCAATTCAAAGAGGAGTTTGAAGATGTTCATATGAACATTGAAAGAGCTCTTATTGAAAAGATTGGCTCTGCAGGTGCAAAGCTTCATACCGCACGGTCAAGGAATGATCAGGTAGCAACAGACCTGAGACTCTATCTCAGGAAAAAAGTTTCTAAACTTATTGAACAACTCACAGAAATTGAGAAAACCTTCATATCCATTGCTGAAAAACATATAGATACAATTATGCCTGGCTACACCCATCTTCAGAAGGCTCAGCCAGTGCTTCTTGCTCATCATCTTCTCGCCTATGCATGGATGTTTGAAAGAGACCGTGAAAGACTTAAAGAAGCATTAAAAAGAATAAATAAGTGTCCCCTTGGTGCCTGTGCAATAGCTGGTAGCAGCCTTCCAATTGATAGGGAATTCACTGCAAGAGAGCTTGAATTTGAAGGAGTTATTCCAAACAGCATTGATGCTGTCTCAGATAGAGATTTTGTCCTTGATGTTTTATACTGTGGAGCAATGGTCATGATGCATTTAAGCAGGTTTGCTGAAGAGCTAATACTTTGGGCAACGGATGAGTTCAAATTCATAGAGCTTCCCGATAGATTCTCAACTGGTTCAAGCATGATGCCTCAGAAGAAAAATCCAGACCCCGCAGAATTAATTAGAGGTAAAACAGGCAGAGTTTATGGAAATCTGCTTTCTCTTTTTACAACAATGAAAGGACTTCCACTTACATACAACAGAGACATGCAGGAAGACAAAGAACCTGTTTTTGATACAGTTGAAACAGTGAGCATGAGCCTTAAAATAGTTAATGAGATGCTTCCTGAGATAAAGTTCATTAAAGATAAGATGAAAGAGGCTTCAGAGAAAGGCTTTACCACTGCTACAGACCTTGCAGAGTATCTTGTAAAAAAGGGGGTTCCCTTCAGAAATGCTCATGAAATAACAGGAAAAATTGTGCTTTACTGCATTGAAGAGGGAAAGAACCTCACAGACTTAAGTATGGAGGAATTTAAAAAGTTTTCCAGCAAAATTGACAGAGATGTTTACGAAATACTGACTTCGGAAGGTTCAATTGAGGCAAAAATCTCCTACGGAAGCAGTTCAAAAAAGAGTGTAAAGGAGCAGATAAAGCTGTTGAAAAAGAGATTGAGGGAATGAAGAGGGGTATCGAGGGAATGACAAAAAAGAGATCATCCCAGGCGAAGCGAGGGATCTCATCCTTTTTAGTAATTTTTATATCATTGATTTTTCTCCTCACAGGTTGTGGAAGAAAGATGGACCCTACACTTGAGGATTATCTTCAGCCAGAGCCTGCAACTGGGTTAAATTTAACAGCCTATTATGATAAAATTGTGATTTCATGGAGCTATCCAGAAAAAAATAAAGCAAAATTGAGCAGTTTTCTCCTGGAAAGAGAAAGTGTTGGAGGAATAAAAACCTTGGGATTTTTTAGCCCTGAGACAGCTTCATTGGAAGACAAAGATTTTATTTTCGGGCAGAGATACAAATATAGAATTTTTGCCATAAATAAAAAAGGGATTTATAGTAAACCTATAGAAAGTCAGATAACTCTGAAAAAACTACCAGAAATTAAAGGGTTAAAATATAAAATTACAGAACAAGGAGTGTTACTTTCATGGGATTCAAATGATTCAGTTATGTACAACATTTATAGGATACAGAGCGGTCAGATACAAAAAATAGGCTCTACAGAAAAAAACTATTTCTTGATTGAAGAGAGATTTAAAGATGATCTTACATCTCAATTTTTAACTTATCTGGTTACTCCTTATGTATCTGAACCCAATGTTTACATTGAAGGAAAAGGAAGCGAAGTAAAAGTTCCTTTGAAAGATTTCCTTCCATCAAAACCTCAAGAGGTTTTTTGGACAATCAATGAAAATGGTGTTTATATTTCTTGGAAAGAAGTTCCTGAAAAATGGATTAAGGGATACAAGGTTTATCGTAAAACAGCTACTGATTCAGACTTTATCCTGATTGGTGAGACTATGATTCCATTGTTTTTTGATGTGCAGTATAATATTAATAATTTGAAATCACCTGTTTTTTATAGAATTTCTTCAGCAGGTCCTTTTAAGGAAAGCGAACCTATTGAAATAAAAGTGGAGGTGCCAAATGGATAGAATTCTTCTTGGACATGGAAGTGGTGGAAAGCTTATGCATGAGCTTATAAAAAAATATATTGCTCCTGTATTTGAGCTACATTCTTTAATGGATTCTGCTATAGTCTCCATTAATCACTCAGGAAAACTGGCAATAACAACTGACTCCTACACAGTCTCTCCCATATTTTTCCCTGGTGGAGACATTGGAGACCTTGCAATTAATGGAACAGTAAATGACCTTGCTGTTGTTGGTGCTATTCCTCTTTATCTTACTGTTGGTTTTATTCTTGAAGAAGGCTTCCCAATATCGGATTTTGAAAGAGTTTTAAATAGCATCTCAAATGCAGCCAAAAAAGCAGGGGTAAAAATAGTTGCAGGAGATACAAAGGTAGTTGACAAAGGAAAGGGTGATGGAATTTTTATAAACACCTCAGGCATTGGCATAGTTCCAGAAGGAATTGAGCTTTCACCTTTTAAAATAGAAGTTGGAGATAAAGTCATAATAAGTGGCTCTATTGGAAATCACGGAATTGCTGTGATGACTGAAAGGAACGGCTTTGTTTTTGATCCTCCTGTGCTAAGCGACTCAAGGGCTTTAAATGGATTAATATCAGAAATTTTAAAAGAATTTGCTCCCTATATTAAAGTAATGCGTGATCCAACCCGTGGCGGAGTGGCAACAACACTTAAAGAATTGGCTCTTGAATCAAGTAAAGACATCTTAATTTATGAAAATATGATTCCCCTTCATGATACTGTTAAAGGAGCCTGTGAACTATTAGGGCTTGACCCTCTCTATGTGGCAAATGAAGGAATTTTTATAGCTATTGTGAAATCCAGTGTGGCTGATAAAATAATTGAATTAATGAAATCTCACTCTTTCGGAGAGGAATCTGCTATAATTGGAGAGGTGACTGGTGAGAGTGGTAAAGTCTTACTTAAAACATCCATTGGAGGCACAAGAATAGTTGATATGCTTCCGGGAGAGCAATTACCAAGAATATGTTAAATTTAAGGGTTAAGGAGGAGTTAAAATTGCTCAAATTTTTTGTTTTTTTTATTTTATCACTGATTTTCTTAATTGAATCAGGCTGGGCAGAGGAAAATAAATTTTTTGTTGACAAAATAGTAGCTGTGGTTAATAAAGAAGTTATTACATGGAGTGAACTTTACAAATTTATGGAGTTCAATGCAAAGGATGATTTTAAAGCATTAAATCCCGATGAAAAATTCAAATACTTCAAAGCTCATGAGGAAGAATTCCTTGAAAAACTTATTGATACAAAACTTCAGATTGAGGAAGCAGAAAGATATGGAATTTTTGTTAGTGATAGTGAGATAGAGGGAGCAATAAATGATATAAAGAAAAAATACAATCTCACTGATGAAGGTTTCATAGAAACCCTTAAAAAGGAAGGTATGACCCTTAATGATTACAAAAAGATGCTTAAGGAACAGATAATAATTGGGCGAGCATTGAACTCTCTTGTAAGGAGCAAAATCGTTGTTACTGATGCTGAGATAAATGGATACATCAAAGCTCATCCTGAATTAAGTTGTGTTGATGATGGATACTATGTTAGTCAGATAGTTATCAAAAAAAGAGAAAATACAGAGGAATTGAAGGCAAAAATCAATGAAATTTTTAAAAGACTTATTCAGGGAGAATCTTTTAGCAAAGTTGCCTCTCAGCTGAGTGAGGATGTATCAGCCAAATTAGGAGGAGCAATCGGTCTTTTGAAAAAAAATGAAATTGCCCCAGAACTTTCGAACCTTTTTTCAAAAATGAGCGTAGGGCAGATAAGCGAACCAATGATGACAGAGCATGGAGTTTTTATTTTTAAGCTTGATGGAGTCTGTTTCAGCAAAGGCTCGCAAGAGCTTGTAAATTATGTAAGAAATCTTTTAGAAGATGAAAAATTCAAAAAGGAATATAAGCTCTGGATAAGAGGACTTCGTCAGAGAGCTTATATTGAAATTATGGATTAGTCTATGATGCAGCGATTGCAAAAAATTCTTTCTGACTTTGGAATTGCCTCCAGAAGAAAAGCAGAAGAATTAATTAAAGAAGGAAGAGTTACTGTAAATGGTCAGATTGCTCAACTTGGACAGAAGGCAGATCCTGAAAAAGACTACATAAAGGTTGATGGAAAACTTCTCATAAGACCTGAGCCAAAAGTTTATTATGCCTTTTACAAGCCGAGAAAAGTAATAACTTCACTAATTGATCCACAGGGAAGACTAACAATAAAAAATTTTTTAAAAGGTATTAAATTCAAGGTTTATCCAGTTGGAAGGCTTGACTATGACTCTGAAGGTTTACTAATTCTTACCAATGATGGAGAGCTTGCATATCGTGTAATGCATCCAAGTTCAGAGATTGAAAAAACCTATCTGGTAAAAGTTGATGGAATAATTGAACCTGAAACAATTGAAAAACTGAGAAAAGGTATAAAAATTGAGGGAAAACTTGCAATTCCTGTGAGTGTCAATTTTATCAAAAAACTTAAGGCAAACTCCTGGATTAAAATCACACTTCATGAAGGAAGAAAAAGACAGATTCGTAAAATGCTTGAAAGAGTAGGACATCCTGTGATAAGACTTATAAGAATTTCCATTGACGGTATTAAATTAGGAGAACTTAAACCAGGTGAGTACCGGGCATTGACAAAAGAGGAAATAGAGGAATTAAAAAAGAAAGCTGGGTTAATCAAAAAGGCTCAAAAATAAAATTCAAAAAATGACGTATAAAATTAAAGTAAAACCTGAAGACTTCATTGTAAAAGAGATAAGTTCAATACCATTGAAAGAAGAAGGTCCATACAATGTTTTTATTTTAAAGAAGATAGGATGGAATACCTTTGATCTATTAAAAAAAATTGCACGAAAGTTGAAAATTCCCCTGGACAACATCTCCTATGGTGGTAAAAAAGACAGACACGGCATTACAGAACAGTTTATAACAATAAAGAATCTGCCTCGTAAAATTGATTTAAAAGAAGACCATTTTGAACTCAAACATGTTGGATTTTCAGACCAACCAATGACTCCACTGCTGATTGATTACAATGTGTTTAAACTAACTGTAAGAGCAATATCAGAAAAAATGATTGATCTTATCATCCCACGCATAGAAAAAGTTAAAACACAAGGATTTATAAACTACTTTGATGATCAGCGTTTTGGAAGCTATGATCCAGATCAGGGATTTATTGCTGAAAAAATCGTTAAAGGTCACTACAATGGTGCACTCAAAATTTATCTTACTCACATATATCCTGAAGATAAAAAATTAGCAAAGGAAAGAAAAAGAAAGATTTTTGAAAACTGGGGAAATTGGAGTATCTGCCTGAGCTTAGCAAAAACAAAGTTTGAAAAATTTACATTCACATATCTTAAAGAGCATCCAAAGGATTATATTTTGCCCTTGCAAAAAATTCCAAAAGAAGAAATGTCAATGTTTTTTGCTGCCTATCAAAGCTTTATCTGGAATGAAACAGTAAGAAGACTTATAAAAAGGTTATTACCTCCGGAGAATCTCCTTTATCATAAAGGAATCGCGGGAGAATACATATTTTTTGATGAAATTGATGACAAAAATTTCGAATATTTTAAGAACCTGGAAATTCCTTTAGCTTCTTCAAAAACAGAAATATCAGATACTGTTGTTAAAGAAATATACAATGAGATACTTTCAGAAAGGCAGATAAGACCTGCACAGTTTAATCTTAAAAAAATAAGGCAGTCATTTTTTAAATCAGTTCTCAGAGTAGTTCTTGTTATTCCGAAGATACAGTATAAAATTGAAGATGATGAAGTTTACCAAGGTAAAAAGAAACTCATTCTCGGATTTATTCTTCCAAGAGGCTCCTATGCCACAATGGTTATTAAAAGAATTTTTGCGAAGAAATAGGAGGGGGCATGCCTTATTTTGTTGTCCATGAGCATCATGCAAAAAAGCTTCACTTTGATTTAAGACTTGAAAAGGATGGAGTACTCAAATCATGGGCAATTCCAAAAGGTCCTTCAATGAATCCTCAGCAGAAGCGTCTTGCAATTCAGGTGGAAGATCATCCACTGGAGTATGGTAATTTTGAAGGTGTTATTCCTGAAGGGCAGTATGGAGCTGGAGAAGTCTATATCTGGGATAAAGGCAGTTACAGCACTGTAAAAGGCTCTCCTGAAGAGGGGCAGTGGGAGATTTTTATGGAAGGTGAGATTCTAAAAGGAAACTTTGTTCTGGTGAAACTTAAAGGAAAATCAGATGAGTGGCTTTTTATTAAGAAAAAGGACAGATTTGCTGATTATAATTTTAAACTGAAACTTAAATCTCCCTGAGAAGACTCTGTAATTCCTCTACTGTTACCTTATATTTTTTCTTACAGAAATAGCATTCAACCTCAACTGTTTCACCTTCATCAATCATTTTTTGAATTTCTTCTCTTCCAAGAGTAACAATTGCACTGATAACTCTATCTTTTGTACATGGACAGAAGTATGCCACAGTGCCTCTATGAATAACCTCAATGGGAAGTCCTACGGCTTCTTCAAGAATTTTTAGACAATCCATTCCCTGCAGTATCATTGATGAAACTGATGGAGTTTGAGAAAGCTTTCTTTCAAGAAAATCAATTATCTCAACTTTTGTTTCAGGCATTGTCTGAATCATAAATCCACCTGCAGCCTTAACTGAATTGTCTGGTTCTACATAAACTCCAAGAGAGACTGCTGAAGGAATCTGTTCAGAAACATTCAAATAATAGGCAAGGTCTCTTGCAATCTCACCTGTTTGAAGTGCCACACTGCTTTGGTAGTATTCTCTTAACCCGAGGTCTCTTATTACATTTAAAAAACCTTTACCTATTGCTCTTCCCACATCAATTTTTTCATTTTTCAATCCCATATAAATATGAGGTCTTTTAACATAGGCACGAACTCTGTAAAGAAAGTCTGCCTCAGCAACAACCTCTTTAAGCGGTCCGTCACCCTTTATCTGAATCATTACCTTTTGTCTGTCCTTAAGTGTTGATGCTAAAAGAAGACTTCCCGCAATAACCCTTCCCATAGCTGCAGTTGCTGTGGGCCAGGTATCATGAATTTTTCTTGCATACTCAACTGTTTCTGTGCAGATCGTTGCTACAACTAAAACATGCTCATCCTTTATTAATCCCTTTACAACTTCATCCATCTAAAAAAGCCTCCACAGTCTGTTTTTTCTCTAAGTTTAGAGTTTCTTTAGCATTACCCATGTAAATGAATATTTCAATAAATCCATCACTGTTTATAACAGCTGCAGGTTTATGGGGATACTGTGAATAAAAGCTTACCACTGGAAGTATTAACTCCTTAATTTTTATTTGTCTTATTTTTTTACCTTCTGGTTTTATATTGGTTATCGCATTACCGAATCTGTCAATATAAACTATTTTACCGACAATTTTATCATCAGATTTTTCAGTATCATAAAGAGTTTTGAAGACTTTAATATCCTTTGCAGGGCTTCCAAATTCATTTATTTCAATACCCTTTGAAAGCCATGCAGCAGTCGGGGCAAAAACATCTCTACCCTGAAAAGTAGGACTTTTTCTTAAAAAATACCTTTCATTTTCAATGCACACGGCATAAAAAGGCTCTTTTAAAACATAACTGAGAATACCATTATCAGGTGCAACAAAATAGTGCCCCTGTGATTTCACTATTAAAGCTTTTCTCTGCGAGCCAACTTCTGGATCAACAACTGCTATGTGAATGCTTCCTTCAGGGAAATAATGGAAACTTTCATACAGAACAAAAGCAGCATCTTCAACTGCCTGAGGTTCAATTTCATGAGTAATATCAACTATTTTTGCATGGGGATTTATACTTAAAATAACTCCCTTCATCTGACCGACAAAAGGATCTTTTAGAGCAAAATCTGTTAAAAGCGTAATTATTTTACTGGATAAAGCTTCCGATGATTTCATTTATATCTTTTATTTTTTCTGCAATCAAAAATTGTTTAATTCCTTCAATTATTTCTATTGTTGACTGAGGATTTATAAAATTAGCTGTTCCCACTTGAATAGCTCTTGCTCCTACAATTAAAAACTGTAATGCATCCTCTGCAGTAACAATTCCTCCTATTCCAATTACTGGAATTTTAATAGCCTGTGAAGCTTCCCATACTGCTCTTAATGCTATGGGCTTTATTGCAGGACCTGAAAGACCTCCTGTAGAGGTTCCTAACATACTTCTACGTGTTTTTATATCAATAACCATTGCAGGAAATGTATTAATCAGAGAAACAGCATCTGCACCTTCATCCTCACAGATTTTTGCCATTAAAGCAACATCTCCTTGAGGACTGAGTTTTACAATTAGTGTTTTTTTTGTACTGGCTCTAACTTCCTTTACAGCTTTTTTCAACAGCTGTGGTTCCAGTCCCATTCTTCTCCATTTACTGTCTTTGTTAGGGCATGAAACATTCATCTCAAGAGCATTAATCTCTTCCAGGGAATCAAGTAAACGAGCCATTTCAATGTATTCATTAAGATCTTCACCGAAAAAATTAACTATTATGTTAGTATTAAACTTTTTCAAAAATGGAACTTTTTCTTTCTTAAATGCTTCAAAGCCTATGTTTTGTAGCCCGATTGAGTTAATCATTCCGCATGCAGTCTCATAAATTCTTGGGGGAGGATTTCCCTGTTTTGGCTGTAGTGAAAGCCCTTTTACAACAATTCCGCCTAAAAGATTGAGATCGACAAACTGAGAATACTCAAGTCCGTATCCAAAGGTGCCAGAAGCTGTTAAAACAGGATTTTTAAAAGTAACATTACCTATTTTAACCTCTAAGGATGGCATCATAACAAAAGCTCCTTAATCTCAAAAACAGGTCCATCCGTGCAAACTCTTTTAAATCCCTGCTTTGTTGCTATTACACAGCCAAGGCATGCACCAACTCCGCAAGCCATTCTCTCCTCTGTAGCTACATAACATGGTTGGGCTTCGTTAACTATCTTTTTAAGTTCTTTTATCATTACCATAGGTCCGCAGGCATAAATGGGTAAGGATAAATTTTTGCCTTTTTCTTTAAATAGCTCTGTAACAACGCCTCTGTATGTATATGATGTTTCTTTTTCAGTTGAAATATAAACATGCTTTGCAAACTCCTTTAACTCTTCATAAAAGAGTATCTCATTTTCATTTCTTACTCCGTAAAAAAGATGTGCCTTTTTAGGAAATTTTTTAATCAGATAATAAACTGAAGCAAGCCCGATTCCTCCTGCAATTACTATAAAATCTCCCTGAGGGAAAGGATACCATTTTCCAAACGGACCTATAATAGTTAGCTGGTCTTTTTTAAGTTGACTCAGTATCTTTGTTCCCTTTCCTTTTACTCTGTATAAAAATTTGATTTCACCCGGTACATGGTCAAAAATGCTAAAAGGTCTTCCAAGAAGGGGATCAAGTCTCTCATTTAATCTAAGAATGCAGAACTGTCCTGGTTTTGTTTCAATACTCTCAGGAAATTCAAGGGATAGTAAATAAATTTCCTCTGTAAGTGCTTCGTTACTTATTATTTTTGACTTAAATAGCTTATTCAAAGCTTATAGAGATAATTTCATAATTAATTGTTCTTGCAGGAGCCTTTATGGTAACCTGATCGCCAACTTCCTTCCCTATTAAAGCTTTTCCTACAGGTGAAGTAATTGAAATTTTTCCGTTTTTTACATCTGCTTCATCAGGACCAACAAGATGAAACTCTTTTTCTTCATCTGTATCAAGATCAACCACTTTTACTTTTGCACCAAAGGCAACTTTGTTTTGATTTATCTTTGCTGGCTCAATTACATAGGCACGGGAAAGCTTTGCCTGAAGTTCTTGAATTCTTCCTTCAATAAATGATTGCTTTTCACGAGCAGCATGATACTCAGCATTTTCTGATAAATCGCCGTGAGCACGGGCTTCTGCAATTGCCTTTATTATTGCAGGACGCTCAATTTTTATTAGTCTGTCAAGCTCACTTTTCAGTTTTTCATAACCCTCAGGGGTCATAGGAATTCTATCCATCTTTTAAGAGTCCTCCATCAGTGTTCATTCTTCTTTATTTAATGTAGCAAAATTATAATATTTCAGTAAAGTTTCTAAGATTGTCTCTGTTTTGATGAAAGTTTTCAACATAGCTTTTTAAGCCAACAGGCTAAGAAAATATAAAGAAATAAAAAACTTAAGGAGATTTCAGGTAATTGACAGAGTCCATTAAATTTTGATATTCTTTATCAATAATGAAAAAATTTTTTATAGGATTTTTACTTCTCTGCATTCTAATTAATCTCGCTTTAGCTGAAAAGAGTAAAATTATTCTTATGATTATTGCCTCACAAAACTTCAGAGATGAAGAACTTTTAAAGCCCAAGGAAATTTTTGAAAAAAAAGGATTTAAAGTTACAATCGCTTCGTCTTCCTTGCATACTGCTACAGGAATGCTTGGAGCAAAAGTTAAACCAGATTTATTGATTAATAATGTGAATATTAAAAATTATGATGCAGTTGTATTTGTTGGTGGAACAGGTGCAACTGAATATTTCAATAATTCTGTAGCATTAAAAATTGCTCAGGAAGCGGTAAAACAAAACAAAGTAGTAGCAGCTATATGCATTGCACCAAGAATCTTAGCTGAAGCAGGTGTTCTTCAAAATAGAAAAGCTACTGTCTGGAGTTCAGAGGCTTCTGCTTTAAAAGCAAAAGGAGCAATATATACAGGACAGGATGTTACAGTAGATGGGAAAATTGTTACTGCATCCGGTCCTCATGCAGCAGAAGCTTTTGCAATAGCAATACTAAAGCTTCTTAAATAATTCCGGTGTTAAAATTCTACCATAAGCCCGGAGCGTGAACAACATAGCATTTTAAGGGTGTTTTAGCCTTAAGTCCGTGCAGTTCCTTACTGCCAATGGCTATGATATCATCTTTTCTTACTGCTTGCCATGCATTGTTTATATACATCTGGCCTTCACCCTCAATTATAAAGATGCTGTCTACTTCTTTTTCATGTGTGTGCAAAGGGATTTCAACTCCTGAATCGAGTTCAAGTATTATGATGCTTAATTCAGGGTGTTTGTCCTTTGTAACTACATAACCAACTTTTACTCCATTAAATTTAGGATGGGGATTCATCTGAACTTCACTTAAATTGATTTTTAATGCCATACCAAATTCCTCCTTTATTCAATTTTCATTAAAGCTACATTTTCAATATGATATGTCTGGGGAAACATGTCAACTGGTTGAACTTCTATAAGTTTGTATCCCTTTTGTCCTAAATATTTCAAGTCTCTTGCAAGGGTGGAAGGTTCGCAGGATACATAGATTATTTTTTTAATTCTTTTTTCCGAAATGGCTTCAAGGACTTCTTTCATACATCCAACTCTTGGTGGATCAAGAACTATAGCATCTGCATCAATGCTGTGTTCATATAAAGCTTCTTCAGTTTTTTTGCACAGATATATGATGTTGTCAAAGTTTTTAATGTTTATCTGAGCATCTTTACATGCAGACCGACTCTCTTCAATGGCAATCACTCTTTTTGCTTTTTTTGCTAAAAACACAGTAAATGTGCCAACTCCAGCGTAAGCATCTATGATTACTCTGTCATCTCCATCTATGTATTTTAGGACTGTTTCAATAAGTTTTTCAGCCTGGTAGGTATTTACCTGAAAGAATGAAGGTGCTGATATGAGAAATTCATGCCCCAAAAGTTTTTCAGTATAATTTTTCTGTCCTGTTTCAATTTCTTCAGTATCCATTTCAGGTTGAACAAGCCACTGCCCAGTGTTTACTCCATATCGTATTGTAACATTATGGGTTTTCCTCTTTGGTGTTTTACCCTGAAGAACATTAAGAATTTCATTTATTTTTTGATGCATCAGGTGACAGTAATCTACATGAATAAATTTATGACTTGCTCGCATTTTAAATCCCAGGAGTTTTTGCCTATTTATTGAGAAATCAGCTCTGTTACGGTAATTATAGGGATGGTCTGCTTTTATTGTGAGAAGGGTGAATTCTTCAGGATTTTCAAAACCTCCAATTCTTTTAAGCTGCTCCATCACAACAATTTCTTTCAATTTTATTTGATAGCTGTATGTCACATGCTGAAAACTACAGCCGCCACACACTCCAAAAAGTTTACACGGAGGGTCTTCTCTAAAAAATGAAGGTTCAACTAAATCAACAATCTCTGCTCTTAGATAATCACCTTCATCTTTTATTATCTTTGCTTTTACAGTTTCTCCAGGAATTCCATATGGAACAAATACCACTTTGCCATCATACTTACCAATTGCTTCACCAAGATGGGCGATTCCAGTAAGATGAATTTCTATCTCCTTCATAACATCTCCTCAAAGCAGGGGATGCAGAGAATTTTCCCATTAAGTATTCTTGCTTTTGCCTCTGCAACTTTTTCTCCACAGTTTGCACATCTCAAACTTTTAAAAATTCTTGCCTGCTTTGGTGGATTAATCTTTGGATAGGTAATTTTAAGAATTTCCTCTTTTTTTGCATTGAGAATCTGTTTTATTTTCTCTGCCTTTCTTTTATTGATGAATTCAACAACCTCAGTGGAGCTGTCTCCCTGCATAAATCTCTGCCATAGTGCTTTTTCATTTTCAGTTTCCTTGAATTCAAAATCAATTGAGATTCTTACAGCTTTGCCTGTTTTTCTGTCAAAAAATGTGTAAACCTGTTTCCCATAATCTCTGAATATGAGATTTCCTTTACCAAAGGTGCATCCTGTAATAACTTGAATGGCATCAACAGCACAGGAATCATTTTCCACAATGCATACAATTTCTTCATCATGTGAGCGGTCTTGGACTTCGAGTTCTTCCAGCGCTGCAGTGGCAACTCTATATCCAAGGGCAAGCCCGGGGCAGCTATGTCCGTGAAATTTTACTACATCTTCAAATTTCATCTTTTCCTCCTGTAAAATTGGTGATAATCACCTTATATCCTTCTTGTCCCATTAATTTTGCTAAATTGTATGCTTCATCATAGTTTGTAAACTTTCCAACTCTGACTCTATAAAAGGTTTCTCCTCTTAACACTACTTTATTTATATAAACATTTTGATATTTAAGGTTCAAAGCCTGCTTTAATCTCATTGCATTTTCAATTTCACGAAAAGCACCTACCTGAATTGTTAATGTTCCATAAACAGGAGTATATTTTACATATCTTACATAGCTCATGTCTCTTCCAACAGGTTGTATTAAGACTTCTGCTGTGCCTGGTCCGATTAAACCAACTTTTTTTGCCGATGCATAGGACAAGTCAAGGTCTCTTCCCGGGATAAAAGGTCCTCTATCATTAACAGTGCACACAACTTCTTTACTGTTTTGAAGGTTTACAACTCTCAGCCTTGTTCCAAAAGGATATTCTCTATGTGCACAGGTGTAATCATACATGTTGTATATTTGTCCTGATGCTGTTGGTCTTCCGTGAAACTCTGCTCCATACCAGGATGCAACTACTTTCCGTGTTCCCTCTGGAACATACTCTATTTGAGGAGGCTTTTGAGGAGCGCATGAACACAGTATCAGTAACAGCATTAATATTTTTAACTTATAATATGTATCTGCTGAGGTCCTCACTTTTGATTATTTCACTCAGTTTTTCTCTAACAAATTTTGCATCAATCACGATTTTCTGCCCGCTAAGTTCTGAAGCATTAAAAGATATATCTTCAAGAAGTTTTTCCATTACAGTATGAAGCCTTCTTGCTCCAATGTTTTCTGTTTTTTCATTTACCTGCTGAGCTATTTCTGCAATTTCTTCAATTCCATCACTGGTAAACTCAAGATGCACATTTTCTGTTGCCAAAAGGGCAATGTATTGCTTTATAAGTGCATTGTCAGGTTCTGTAAGAATTCTTACAAATTCCTCTTTACCAAGAGAGCTGAGCTCAACCCTTATTGGAAATCTTCCCTGCAATTCAGGTATAAGGTCAGATGGTTTTGCCACATGGAAAGCTCCAGCTGCAATAAAAAGAATATGGTCTGTTTTTACAGGTCCATATTTTGTTGTGACTGTGGAACCTTCAACAATTGGAAGAAGGTCTCTTTGAACACCTTCCCTGGATACATCAGGACCATAGGAGCTTCCACGAGATGCAATTTTGTCAATTTCATCAATAAAGACGATTCCTGTTTGTTCAACTCTTTCAATTGCCTCCTTTGTTACCTTCTCCATATCAATAAGTTTATTTGCCTCTTCCTGAGTGAATAAATGAAGGGCTTCTGAAATTTTTACCTTCTTTCTTTTTACACGCTCTGGAAGAAAACTGCCAAGCATTTCTTTAAGGTTTATTTCTATCTCTTCCATAGCAACATTTGATATAATGCCGAAAGGCACAACTTTCTCTTTTAAATCAATCTCAATGTAACGGTCATCAAGAACTCCTTCTCTCAGTTGTTTTCTTAGTTTTTCCCTTGTTTCTTTATACCTTGTTTTTTCTTCTGTTGCTTCATTCATCTCTCTTGAGTATCTTGGCTGAGGTAAAAGTATATCAAGAACTCTTTCTTCTGCCATCTGTTTAGCTTTTTCTTGAACTCTTTGTGTGTGTTCCTGTTTTACCATGTTCATTGCAACTTCTGTAAGATCTCTGATTATTGATTCAACATCTCTTCCCACATATCCTACTTCTGTAAATTTTGATGCCTCAACCTTTATAAATGGAGCATTTACAAGTCTTGCAAGTCTTCTTGCAATTTCAGTTTTTCCAACTCCTGTAGGTCCTATCATGAGAATGTTTTTGGGCAAAACTTCATCTCTCAGCTCCTTTGGAAGCCTTTGTCTGCGAAATCTGTTTCTTAAGGCAATTGCAACAGCTTTTTTTGCCTCAACTTGTCCAATAATGAATTTATCAAGCTCTTCAACTATTTTCTTAGGCGTAAGATTTTCCATCAGCTTAATTCCTCCATTATGATTTGATTGTTTGTATAAATGCAGATTTTTGAAGCAATTTCCATTGCTTTTATAGCAATTTCCTTTGCATTAAGTTCAGTATTCTCATAAAGTGCCTTTGCTGCTGCGTAAGCATAGGGACCTCCAGAGCCTATGGCTGCTACAGGGTCTTCTGGTTCTATAACATCGCCATTTCCGGAAATAATTAGGATATGCTGTCTGTCTGCTACAATTAACAATGCTTCAAGCCTTCTAAGGATCCTATCAGTTCTCCAGTCCTTTGCAAGCTCAACAGCAGCCCTTAGCAGATTCCCTTTGTATGTTTCAAGCTTGCCTTCAAATTTCTCAAAAAGTGTGAAAGCATCTGCAGTTGAGCCTGCAAAACCTGTGAGAACCTGACCATTGTATAGTTTTCTTATTTTTTTTGCATTATGTTTTAGTACAGTATTTCCCATTGTAACCTGTCCATCAGAGGCAATAACAACTGAGTCATTCTTTCTTATGCATAATACTGTTGTTCCATGTAAATTCATTTATTCCTCCTTTTTTGAAAGTGGGTGAGCTTTATCATATACATCCATCAGATGTTTTAGATCAACATGGGTATAAATCTGGGTTGTTGAAAGAGATGCATGACCAAGTAATTCTTGTATTACTCTTAAGTCAGCACCTTCCATTAAGAGATGGCTTGCAAAGGTATGTCTTAATGTATGAGGCCCAATTTTTTCAAGAACTCCTATGATTTTTGCATATTTTTCAACAATTCTTCTTACCTGCCTGTCAGAAATTCTTTTACCCCGATTGTTTATAAAAAGTGGAGCTTCCTCAGCTGAAAGCTTTTTCTTAATTCGTAAAATTTGTCTCATTGCAAGATATTTTTTCAATGCTTCCTTTGCTTTCTGTCCAACAGGGACAATTCTTTCTTTCTTTCCTTTTCCCCTTACTTTTATTAATCCTTCTTTTAAATCTATATCCTCTATGTTTAATCCGCAAAGTTCGCTTACTCTTATTCCACTTCCATAAAAAAGTTCAAGGATTGCTCTGTCTCTTTGCGATATAAATTTGTCTTCCTGAGGTGCTTCAACAAGCTTAAAAGCATCATCAACTGTGAGAAATTTTGGTAGAGCTCTTTTTGTTTTAACTGAGGGAACAACTCTTGCAGGATTGATTTTTATTATTCCTTCAGAGTAAAGATAAGAAAAAAATGATCTCAATGTGGAAAGTTTTCTTGCTACTGTTGTTTTTGATCTGCCTTTTAATATCTGCTCTGAAATAAAACCTCTGATTGTAACGGGTTCAACCTGCTCAGGCTCTGTCTTAGCAAAGTTAAAAAACTCTTCCAAATCCTTTTTGTAAGCTCTGATGGTATGGATAGAGTCTCCTTTTTGAAGTCTTATATAATTTAAAAAATCATTTATGCAAGATTCGGTTTTATTCATCATTTAAAAAATATTGTAAAATCCAATGATAAATTAAATCAACAGTTTAATTCTTGACATAAAGGCATTTATTAGTTTATAAAAATTTGTTTTAACATTTTTTTTACAAGTTAAAGACAGGAGATTGAAATGGGTAAAATAAAAATTGCTATTGTTGGAGTAGGTAATTGTGCAAGTGCTTTAATTCAAGGAATTGAATACTATAAAACATATTCTGGAACTGATGTTCCCGGTCTTATGCATTTTAATTTAGGAGGTTATGTCCCAGGAGATATAGAAGTTGTAGCAGCATTTGATATAGATGAAAGAAAGGTAAATAAACCTCTCAGGGAAGCTGTATTTGCTAAGCCAAATTGCACAAAAATATTTTATCCAGACCTGCCTGATTATCCTGTAAAAGTATGTATGGGTCCTGTTCTTGATGGAGTTGCTGAACACATGAATAATTATCCAGAAGAAAAAAGATTTATTCCAGCAAAAGCAGAACCAGTAGATGTTGTTAAGGTTCTGAAACAATCAGGTGCTGAGATAATGGTAAGTTATTTACCTGTTGGCTCAGAAAAGGCAACTTGTTTTTATGCTCAGGCAGCTCTGGATGCAGGCGTTGCTTTTATAAACTGCATTCCTGTTTTTATTGCCTCTGATGATGAATGGATCAAAAAATTTGAAAGCAAAAATATTCCAATAATTGGTGATGACATAAAAAGCCAGATTGGTGCAACAATTGTTCATAGAGTCCTTACAAAGCTATGCATGGACAGAGGAGTAAAAATAACAAATACCTACCAACTTAATGTTGGGGGTAACACTGATTTTCTCAATATGCTTAACAGAGAAAGGCTTGCTTCAAAAAAGATTTCAAAAACAGAGGCTGTAACAAGTCAGATTTCTCACGAGATTACCAATGAGCATGTTCACATTGGACCTTCTGATTATATTCCATGGTTAAATGACAATAAAATATGCTTTTTAAGAATTGAAGGTGAAATTTTTGGAAATGTTCCGATTAATCTTGAATTAAGGCTTTCTGTAGAGGATTCTCCTAACAGTGCAGGTGTTGTAATTGATGCAATAAGATGCTGTAAATTAGCCCTTGATAGAAAAATTGGTGGGTTGCTCATATCAGCATCTGCTTACTTTATGAAACATCCAAGAGTTCAATATCCTGACGAAGTGGCAAGAACTATGTTGGAGGAGTTTATAGAAGGCAAGAGGGAACGATAACTTGCTCAGTGAAAAATTCAGTCATTTTTTAGACAAACCATTAACACCTTTAGCAAAAGCCTTACCTGTTAATCCAAATGTTATTACTTTTATAGGAATGCTTATTACATCATCATCAGGATTTATAATCCCCTTTAATCTCTTTCTGGGAGGAATTTTTATACTTGCTGGAGGAGCCTTTGACCTTATTGATGGAATAGTTGCCAGAGTTAATGGAAGAGCAACCAGATTTGGTGCACTTCTTGACTCTACCTTTGATAGAATTGCCGATGGATTTATATTTCTCGGAATATCGTGGTATTTTTTCAGACTTAATGACGAGGTTGCTTTTATTGTTACTGTATTATGTATGATAGCCTCTTTTTTAATATCATATGTCCGAGCAAGGGCAGAGGCAGTAGGAGTATGCTGCAGTGTAGGCATAATAGAAAGGCCTGAAAGACTGATTTCACTCGCTTTTGGATGTTTAACAGGCTTGCTTTATCCTGTATTGGTTATTCTTACAATTCTTAGTTGGATAACAGTAATTCAAAGAATTTTTTATGCCAGAAAGCAGATTAAAAATTTGCTCCAGTAATGGCTAAAATGTTATCCTTTAAAAAAGGAGGGAAAAATGAATGAGACTCTAATAATTCTGTTGAGCATTGGATATTTTCTTGCTACAGTGAGTCTGATTTCTGCACTTATTTTTCTTATTGTGGTAGCAATTGAATTAAGAAGAGGTATAAATGCTATCAAAGAATTTATCAATTCAACAAAAACGAAGTTAGATCCTGCAATTTTAGAGACTGAGAAGGTTATTCAGGGTGTAAAGAGTTCTGTTGATGATGTAAATGAAGTGACCCGCAAGGTGAGAGAACTTTCAGAAGCTATAGAAAAATTGAGTTTTATTATTTCTGAAGTTTTAACAACTGTTCAAAAGCTAAAGAGTTCGGTTTCTTTAAGAACCAGTGCATTGAAAACAGCAGCAACTGTGGCAGCTAATGTTTTTTTAGAAAACTTAAAGAAAGGAGGTAAATAAAAATGGATGAGGAAAGAGGTTTTAGTGCAAAATCAGTATTTTTATCCTTTTTGCTTGGTGGTATTGTAGGAGCAGGCCTGGCTTTGATTTTAGCTCCACAGTCAGGAAGGGAAACAAGAACTAAGATTAAAGAGACAGCAGAAGATGTAAAGGAAAAGGCAACTTCCTATATAAAGGAAGCCAAAGAAAAGATAGCTTCAACTCTTGATAAAGCTAAAGAAACTCTTGAAGAGAAAAAATCAGCTATTACAAAAGCAGTTGAAGCAGGGAAAGAAGTTTATGAAAAGGAACTTTCCAAAGATAAGGAGCAAGAAAGCTGATGCATGAGGCATCCATTGCCTATGAATTGCTCAATATTGCAGTGAATGAGTGTTCTAAAAATGGATACAGTAAGATAGAGACAATAAAAGTTGTAGTAGGCAGAGCAACAGGCGTAATGACTGATGCTCTGCTTTTCGCCTTTAATGTCCTAAAAGAAGACACAATTGCAAAGAATGCCACACTGATAATTGAGGAACTTCCTGTGAGAGGAGTTTGTAAGGACTGTGGGAAAGAGTTTGAAAGTAACGAAAATTATATTATTTTTGAATGCCCATACTGTGGCAGTTTCTCAATAAATTTGATTTCAGGTAAAGAACTTAATATAACTGAAATGGAGGTCAGTGATGAAAGTTAAGTTGACAACAAAAATTCTTGATGCAAATGAGAGAATAGCAGAAGAAAACAAAAAAATGTTTAAAGAAGCAGGGGTTTATGTAATAAATCTCATGAGTTCTCCTGGTGCGGGGAAAACTTCTTTACTTGAGAGAACAATTGCAGCAATCAAGGATAAAGTAAGAGTTGGTGTTATTGAAGGTGATATAACAGGAACTCGAGATGCTGAAAGAATTGATCGCCTTGGTGTTCCTGTTGTTCAAATCAATACAGAAGGTGCGTGCCATCTTGATGCAAACATGATAGCTGATGCAGCTAAAGAGCTACCACTTAAAGATCTGGATGTTTTATTTATTGAAAATGTGGGAAATCTTGTATGTCCTGCAGAATTTAAAGTTGGAGAAGATGTTAAAGTAATGATTTTGAGTCTTACTGAGGGAGATGACAAACCTCTTAAATATCCTCTCATGTTTCAGGAATCCTCTGTTTTGATTATTAACAAAATTGACCTCAGAGATTTACTTGATGTAAGCATTGATAAAATCAAAAAGGATGCCCAATTTCTCAATCCAAATATAAAGATATTTGAAGTATCATGCAAAACAGGGCAGGGTATTGATGAGTGGACGAACTGGCTTCTGACGAATATTTCATGAAGGAAGCGTTAAAAGAAGCGGAAAAGGCATATGCATTAGGTGAAGTTCCTGTTGGTGCTGTTATTGTTTTGAATGGTGAAATTGTTGCAAGAGCTCATAACATAAAAGAAACAACCCATGATCCTACTGCCCATGCAGAAATGCTGGCAATCAAGCAGGCAGCAAATGTTTTTGGTGCATGGAGACTTACAGAGGCAACTCTTTATGTAACAAAAGAGCCATGTATAATGTGTTCTGGTGCTATAGTTCATGCAAGAATAAAAAGAGTTGTCTATGGATGTAGTGATCCAAAAGGTGGAGGAGCCGTAAGTTTATACAGAATTCTTCAGGATCCAAGACTAAATCATCAGGTTGAAATCACATCAGGCATTCTTGAAGAAGAATGCCGTGCTGTTTTGCAGAGATTTTTTAAGGAATTGAGAAATCAATAAATTGGAAATCTTTTACAGAGCCTCTCTACCCTTTTTTTCATGTCTTTTATTACTGATTCATTCTTGATGTTTTTTATGATTTTTTCAATAATTTCAGCAATTTCTTCCATTTCTTCTTCTCCCATTCCTCTTGTTGTTACACATGGAGTGCCTATTCTTATACCAGAAGTAACTGTTGGAGGCTTTGTGTCAAAGGGAATGGTGTTCTTATTTACAGTTATACCAGCTTTATCAAGAGCTTCTTCAGCTTCTTTCCCTGTAATGTTAAAATTAGTAAGGTCAACAAGCATCAAATGGTTGTCTGTTCCATCAGAGACTAATTTAAAATCTCTTCTTTTTAATGCCTCTGCAAGGGTTTTTGCATTTTTTACAACTTTTTTCTGATATTCTTTAAATTCCTCTGTTAGAGCTTCTTTAAAGGCAACAGCTTTAGCTGCAATTACATGAACAAGGGGACCACCCTGAATCCCTGGGAAAACTGCTTTATCAATAGCTTTTGCATAATCAGCTTTACACATAACAATACCGCCTCTTGGTCCTCTAAGAGTTTTATGAGTTGTTGTTGTTATAAAATCAGAATAGGGAACAGGAGAAGGATGAATTCCTGTAGCAACCAGTCCAGCTATATGAGCAATGTCTGCCATCAAGTAGGCATTCACTTCTTTTGCTATTTCAGCAAATGCTTTAAAATCAATAATTCTTGGATATGCACTCGCACCAGTGATAATTATTTTAGGTTTATGTTCATGAGCAAGTTTGCGAACTTCCTCCATGTCAATGTAACCAGTGTCTTTATTTACTCCATAAAATACGGTTTTATAAAGTTTTCCTGTAAAATTTACAGCTGAACCATGGGATAAATGTCCACCATGAGGAAGACTCATTCCCATTATTGTGTCTCCAGGTTGAAGCATAGCAAAATAAACAGCCATGTTTGCCTGTGTGCCAGAGTGGGGTTGAACATTTACATGCTGAGCATTAAAAAGTTGCTTACATCTTTCTTGAGCAAGTCTTTCAACCTCATCAGCATATTCGCAACCTCCATAATATCTTCTGCCAGGATATCCTTCAGCATATTTATTTGTAAAAAGACAGCCCTGAGCTTCCATAACCGCTTTACTTGCATAATTTTCTGAAGCAATCATAAGGATTTTGTTGTTTTCTCTCTTTTTTTCCTTAAGTATTAATGAATAAATTTCGGGATCAGTGTCTTTTAAAGATTTCCATTTCATTTATCAAGAACCTTCCTTTCTATAAGATTTATTTTTTCAAGCCTTCTTATGTGTCTTCCACCTTCAAAAGAAGTGTTAAACCAGACATTTACTATTTCCATTGCAAGGTCTTTTCCTACAACTCTTCCGCCAATGCAGAGAATGTTGGCATCATTGTGAAGTCTTGACATCTTTGCTGTAAAAAGATCGTTACAGAGAGCTGCTCGGACATTTTTAAACTTATTTGCAACAATTGACATGCCTATACCAGTGCCACATATCAGAATTCCCCTTTCAACAGCACCCTCAGATACAGCTTTTGCAACAGCCTCTGCATAGTCTGGATAATCAACAGAGCATGAGGAGCCTGTGCCCATATCAACAACTTCGTATCCTATGTTTTTCAGCATATGGGAGACAGTTTCTTTTAATTCAAAACCTGCATGATCAGACCCAATCGCAACCTTCATGTTGAGTATTATATATGATTAAGTTAATTTTAGTAAATTATGCGGATTTTTTCATTTTTAATGATTGTAAAATTTCAACAATCTTGAGATTAATTTTTTCACTTTTTCTTAATTCTTCTATATCAAGCTCTGGTTCTCCACAGATATCTGCAGCAATTATTTTGTTATTAGAAAGAAGGTTAAATAAAAAATTAAAAAGTTGTTGTGGAGATATACTGCCTTGTGTCCATCTTGTATTTAAATGTTTTTTATCAATTATGTCCTTGTCTATGCTCAAATAAATTGGAAGTTTTACTTCAAAGATTTTTCCAATGTTTGAAGAGTTTATGTAAAAGATTTCTTTAAGATTTTTAAGAAAACCTGCCCTGTAAATCCATGAATCACATCTTATAATATCTCCATTAAAGGCTCTCATATCAAGATGATTATCAATGACTAAAAGGGCAAAGTGTTCTTTTATTCTTTTAAGAAAAAGAAAGGAGATGTAATGATAATCTCCTTTACCGATAAAAGTTATTAAAGACTGATGTAGAGGAATTCTTTTTTCAATAAGTTTCAGACGATCTTCAGGACACATGAATTTTGTCTCTTTAAGAGAGCGCAGATCTATCTCTGCAAAAGCTTTTTTTCTTAAATTGCGCTGATAAAAGTATGTATCATCAAAATGCAGTATCAATACATGATACATACTCAATCAAGAGCATTTATAAGCCTTAATAACTCCCTTATTCCTTTTTCTGCCAGAGAAATTAGTTGAAGCAGATTTTCCTTAGAAAAAGGCATTAATTCTGCTGTTCCCTGAATTTCTACAAACTTTCCAGACCCTGTCATCACTATATTCATGTCAACCTCTGCCTGAGAGTCTTCCTGATAGCAGAGGTCAAGGCGGGGTTCACCTGAGACTATTCCAACACTTATAGCAGCAACACTGTCTTTCAAAGGATCTTCAGTAATCATTCCAGCATTCATTGCTTTTTTAATAGCTTCTCTTAAAGCTAAATACCCACCAGTTATTGAGGCTGTTCGGGTTCCTCCATCAGCTTCAATAACATCGCAGTCAATCCATATTGTTCTTTCTCCAAGTTTTTCAAGGTCAACAACTGCTCTCAATGATCTTCCAATGAGTCTTTGAATTTCATGAGTTCTTCCACCAACTCTGCCAGCAGTGGACTCTCTTAACATTCTTACTGGAGTTGACCGAGGAAGCATTCCGTACTCAGCTGTGATCCATCCTTTTTTCTGATCCTTTAAAAAAGGTGGAACTTTATTTTCTATTGATGCTGTGCATATTACTCTTGTATTACCAAGTTCAATTAAAACTGAACCATCAGCGTTTTTAATAAAGTTCTTTTCAATTTTTAAACTTCTGAGTTCATCATTTTTTCGTCCATCAGGCCTCATTTACTTTTCCTCCTCAAGAGATACTTTAAAAATATTGTTAATTTCATAGTTTAAAAATATTTCACCTATCTTTTTAAATCTCTCTGGTGAATCAGTTACATAAAAGGTTTTTAAACCATGCTCAGAGCTTTTATTTATAAGCTCTTGATGGATAAGTAGATTTTTTACTTCCAGAGCAATTTCCTGAGCGGAATCCACAAGCCTTATTCCTTCCATATATTTCTGAATAGTTTTTTTTAGCAAAGGATAATGGGTGCAACCGAGAATTAAAGTGTCAATTCCACTGTGTTTCAAATCTTTAAGATATTTTTCAACTACCAGTTCTGCAATGCTTCCCTCTAAAATTCCTTCTTCCACTAATGGAACGAATAAAGGACAGGCTTTTGAAATAACCTCTGTATCGGGTTTTAGTGTCTTAATTTTTTTAGGATAGGCTTCACTCTGAATAGTTGCTTCTGTTCCAATTATGCCGATTTTGCCGTTTTTTGTAACTTTTAATGCTGCCCTAACTCCGGGTTCAATAACACCAATAACAGGTACTGGTAATTTTTCTCTCAGAATTTCAAGGCTTACAGATGAAGAGGTATTACAAGCCACGACAAGCATTTTAATCTCTTTTTTAAAAAGAAAGCTTGCACATTCAAGAGAATATTTAATAACAGTTTCAGCAGAACGAATTCCATAGGGAACTCGTGCAGTATCACCAAGATACATGAGGTTTTCATTTGGAAGTAGCTTTGCAATTTCTTTTAAAACTGTTAAGCCTCCAATTCCAGAGTCAAAAATACCTATCGGTTTTTCTTGCATTAATTTTCCTCCACTGCTTCTTTTAAAGATGATGCAATTGAGATATGTCCTGATATAGTTTCAATTTCTCGGCTTTCTATCAATATTTTAATATCTTTTATCCACGGAAAGTTCTCTTTTAATGTTTTATAGAGGGATTTGAGCAAAAAATACTCCTCAAGCATACTTTGAGGTATGGCAAAATTTTTTGATAAATCTATATAAACGACATTTTCTTTGTCTCTGTATATGCCAAGAATTTTCGTTTCTTTTGAAGGTAGTTCTGATAAAAAAATTTCAAGAATTCTTTCAATATTTTTTAACTCTGAGCTTTCTTTCTCGAGATATATTTCTTTTATAACTATAGAATTTGAAGAAGGCAGGTATATTTTAAAGTTTACCATGGCTTGCTCTGTTTGAAATTTTTCAAAAGTTTTTTTCTCGTGTTTAAATAAAGTGAAATAAACTATAGTCGTTAATATTGCAACCAGTATTAAAGCTGAAATTGTAATTAATTTTTTATTCATCGTTTGTTTTTTGCACTTTTGTTTTAAAGTTTTCCAGAATTCCCTGAACAAGGACATCTATAATTTTGTTTACATAACTTTTCTCAGAAAATAAAGCTCTTTTAGGAATTTCAATCATCAAAGCTGGTTGACAAGCTTCTTTAAGAAGAGTGGCAGGCAGTTTTTCTGTATAAACAGGTTCTGAAAATTTCTCTTTTATTTTTTTTACAAAAATTTTTACTAAACTGTCTTCTTTAAGAAAAATCTTTGATGGATCATCTTTTGATATGTTTATTTTCTTTGGAGATGTATAAATAATGAAACTTTCTTCGCTTGAAAGATGAATACTTAACAAAACAGAAGGTTTTAAGGTATTTGCAATTTTTGACCTTTCTTTAAGGGATAAATTTTCATCAGTAGCTCTTGTAAGTGATGTTTTTATTCCTTTTTGTGCAAGCCTTGATGCTATTTCCTTGGAGATATACAGCACAAGCTCTTTTTCACTGCTATCTTTTTCCTTTATTCCTGAATCCAGCCCGCCATGTCCTGGATCAAGGAGTATTGATGCTGATTTAAATTTTTCTTCCTGTGGAGGCGATTCAAAAAATGCATCTATTACAAGTCTTGGTGGGGATTCAAGTCTTGAAATTTTTATTTTATTAATGTTTGAAGTGCTGATAATTAGACTACTATCACTTTTAAAAATTTTTAGATTATTTACTTTATCTTGATCGGATAAAACTTTTCCTTCAAATTCAATTTCAAATGAATTTGGAAAGCTTAATTTTAATTTACCATCATTCAGCAATTTTACATTTATTGAATGTGCAGTCTCAATTGTTTCGCATACCAGGACAAATCTATAAAAATCCTGATGTTTTCCGTATTTTAAAACTATTTTTTGAGCAGTCTCCTGAGCTAAGGCTGTTGATAAAATAGACAAAACTAAAATTATAAATACAGTTTTTTTAATCATTTAACAGGTTTTGGTGTTTTTAAGAATCTTATTCCTGTCCATATTATAATCAAGGCAAATATTACTCTCAAATAAGCATCACTAAGAACATGGGCAATGTTAGAGCCAATGTAAGTTCCAACAATAATACCAGAAATCAATCCGGGAAGGAGACCTTTAATGACATTACCAAGCCTTAAATGTGTATAAGCACCAACTGCTCCAGCAGGAACCATGCATAATAGAGATGTGCCCTGTGCTATGTGCTGACCATAATTTAATATAATAACAAGGGCAGGAACCATAACAGTGCCTCCACCTATGCCCATCATTCCAGCCAGAAAACCTGCAAAAATACCTATTATAAGAAGTGTGATAATCTTCGCAATTCCTTCAATTTCAAGATGATACAGCTCAGTAAGATAAGGTTTTGCAACAAGAATTAGGGCAGCAAAAATTAAAAAAGCACCGAAGGCTCTTTTAAGTTTCCATTCTGCAAGACTGTGTGCAAATCGTGCACCTGCCCGGGCAGTAAAAATCGCTGTTACTGCAAGGATCAAAGAAGCAACAACATCTACAGAACCCTTCATTCCGTAAGTAACAGCACCTGTGATACCTGTAAATACAAGAGCGAATAAACTTGTTCCATGTGCTTTGTGCTGGGTAATCTTAAGCACAGCCACCATTAGTGGAATCATAACCACTCCGCCACCAAGTCCAACAAGTCCGCCAAAACAGCCAGCAAGAACTCCTATCCATAGGGAATGGATAAACTGATTTTTCACAATCAAAAAATTTAATACTTATTAAGTTAAAATGTCAAATTTACTTTTTTTGTTGTAATTCAAAAGCTTTTTTAGATGTTTCTGCTGCAGCCTGAGCTTTTTTTGCAGCATCCTGAGCCTGCATAACTGCAGCCTGAGACTCTTTCACAGCTTCTTCTGATTTTTTCAATGCTTCTTTTGCTGTCCACTGCACAGAATCTACCTTAGAATCAACGGTTTTGATTTCTTTTTGAAGAGATGAAATCTCTTTGTTCATGTTTTCCAGTTGTTTTTCAATTTTTTCAAGTTTCTGATAAATTGGATCTGTTTGCTCCTTTACATACTCCTTTGTTGCACAACCACTTAACAAAATAAATGTTGTTCCTGCAATAATTAAAAACTTTTTCATTGTCCACCTCCAAATGCTTTAATTTTGTTTTTAACACAAAGATTAAGAAAAAGTAAAACAAAAAATAATATAATAAAACTGATGAAAAAATTCATAAGAAGGCTGATTATTAGTGTGGGATTTTTACTGCTTATCCCATTTCATGCCTGGGCAATTGAAAACATAAATATGGAGATTCAGAGAGACAATGCTTTCCTCATAGTAAAAGCTCGCATTATTCCTTCTCAAGAATTTATTGAAGATTTTAAAAATGGTTTAAGTAAAAATATTTTTATACTGATAGAGCTTTACAGAAGTTGGTCAATTATTCCAGATGAGTTTATAAGTGGAGTTCAGATACAGAGAGTTTTAATTTCTGATCCAATAAAAGATGAATTCATTGTAAAAACTTTGCAGGGAGAGACTTTAACAGAAAAAAGGTTTAAAAACTGGCAGGAGGCTCTGGACTGGGCTTTAAAAATAGAACCTGTAAAAATTGTAAATATCAATAATGTGGAAAGAGGTAAGTATTACATAAAAATTACAGTTGAATCAAACATAAAGAGGCTTCCTTCAATGCTTGAACATATTTTGTTTTTTATACCCACATATGAAAAAAAAATAACAAAAGAGTCAGAAAACTTTAGATTGCCATGAAAGAGAGACTAAAAAAATATTTTTTTCCTGTTTTTTTAACCTCGCTACTTTTTATAGTTCTTGGTTTTGAAATATACCTTTTGAGGCTTCCACCTGAACAGATTCCTACAAGGTTTATAATCGTTTCACTTTTTGTAATAAACATAATCTCTCTTATAACCCTGGGATTTTTTGTCATAAGAAGCGTTTTCAGGCTTTATCTTGAAAAGCATAGAGAAGTCCCTGGATACAGATTTAGGATAAAAATAGTGACCATTTTTGTGGGATTGGTGCTCATCCCCTCAGCTCTTTTATTCATTGCCTTTAGCGGAGTTCTTGAAAATTCAATAGAAAGAATTTTTTCCAAATCAAACAGAGAAATTATATCAAAAACAGTTGATACAGTTAAGGCTTTTTACGATTTTGAAAAAGAAAAGCTTCTTAATCTTGCTGAAGACTTAAAAAATGGTAAAATCAGGGGCATTCCTCATGGAATTTCTGTTGAAAGATTGAAAACTTTTAAAACTGATATGCCAGAATCAGTAAAAGATGCTTTTCAGGGCAAGAAATCAGCTCAGATTGTCTCTTCTTCAGATGGAGATTTAGTTATTGTTGCAATACCTGACAGTAATGGTGTTTTGGTTTTAAAAATGATAATTCCTTCTGAGATAACAAAAAAGGTTGAGGAAGTTAAGGCTCATTACGAAGAGTATCTCAAAATGGGTTCTATGAGAAAAGCTGTTAAGTCAAACTATTTCATGTTTCTTGGATTTCTCAGTCTTATTATAGTTTTTTTAGCTTTATGGGCATCCTTAAAAATCTCCCAGGAAATTACAAATCCTCTTAAAGAGCTTGTTCAGGCAACCGAGCGTGTCTCAAAGGGAGATCTTAAAGTTAAAATTCTTACCAAAAGCTCTGATGAAATCGGAATTCTTGTTAATTCTTTCAATGAAATGATAGCAAAGCTTGATAAAGCCTATTTTGATCTATCAGAAAGAAATATTCTCCTTGAAAGAATGTTTTCCAATATTACTTCAGGAATTATTTTTATTGGACAGGGTGGAAAAATTTTCAAAATAAATAAAGCAGGAGAAGAAATACTACAAATTCCAGGAAATAAAATAGAAGGCAAACATTATGCAGAAATACTTGAATTTATTGAATCTGATGAGTTAAAAGAATTTATAAAAAAGCTTTCTGAGGAGCGAATTTATGAGATTTCCAAAGATTTAAATATCAAAATAAAAGGTAAAAATAAAATAATCAGGTCAA
Source organism: Thermodesulfovibrio sp. 3462-1 (assembly GCF_040451425.1). NCBI lineage: Bacteria > Pseudomonadati > Nitrospirota > Thermodesulfovibrionia > Thermodesulfovibrionales > Thermodesulfovibrionaceae > Thermodesulfovibrio > Thermodesulfovibrio obliviosus. The sequence goes on along the minus strand of NZ_CP144374.1, from coordinate 1,457,284 downwards.
GATTTATTTCATTAAGAGAGTCTCAGGAAAGCGAAGCTACAGGAATTCTTGTAGTATTTGATGATATTACAGACATTGTTAAGGCACAACAGGCAATTGCATGGGAAGAGGTTGCAAGAAGACTTGCCCATGAGATAAAAAATCCTCTTACTCCAATTAAACTTGCTACGGAAAGACTAATAAAAAAATGGAAAAATAAAGAGGAGGATTTTGGCAGAGTCTTTGAAAAATCAACTCAGACAATTATCTCAGGAGTTGAATCTCTTAAGAATTTAATTGATGCCTTTCAGAAATTGGGTAAACTTCCTGATATTAAAAAAGAATCTGTAAATCCGCTAAACTTAATAGAAGATGTGATAGAACTTTATAAAGGATACAAGGATGTCAGAATAAATCTTGTATTGTGTGACGAAATTAAACATGTTTTACTTGATCCAGAGCAATTTAAAAGGGTTCTGATAAATATAATTGACAATGCAATAAAAGCTATGAATGGTAAAGGTGAAATAACAATATCTGTTAAACTAAATAATAATCTTGAGATAGAGGTGGCTGACACTGGTCCTGGTGTGGATGATGAAATAAAAGAAAAGTTGTTTTTACCATATTTTTCAAAAAACAAGGAAGGCACAGGTCTTGGACTTGCGATTGCAAGAAAAATTGTTAATGAACATGGTGGAAATATACATGTTATGGACAATAAACCACATGGAACAATCTTTAAAATAGAGGTGCCTGTTTGAAAGGAAAAGTTTTAATAGTTGATGATGAAATGGGAATTCTTGAGACTATCTCTGGAATTTTAGAAGATGAGGGATATAAAACTCTTACAGCAGTAGATGCAGAGGCTGCCATGGATATCCTTGATAAAGAAGTGATAGATTTAATTTTTCTTGATGTCTGGCTTCCTAAGATGAACGGAATTGAAGCAATAAAAAAGATAAAAGAAAAGGATTTTCATATTCCAGTTATCATGATTTCAGGACATGGAAATGTGGAAATAGCAGTTCAGGCTGTAAAACTTGGAGCCTTTGATTTTCTTGAAAAGCCTCTGTCAATGGAAAGGATTATATTGACTGCAGAAAGAGCATTAGAATTTAAACGCCTTGAACAAGAAAATATAAAGCTTCGTAGCAGTGTAACTAAAAGGTATGAACTTATTGGAAGTTCTCAAACAATGAAAAAAATAAAAACTCAGATTGAAATGATTGCTAAAGGAGACTCCAGGGTTTTAATACTAGGTGAGTCTGGAACTGGTAAAGAACTTGTAGCAAGAATGATTTATTTATTGAGTCCCAGAGCTACTGCTCCTTTTGTTGAAGTAAACTGCGCAGCAATTCCTCAGGAACTTATAGAAAGCGAACTTTTTGGACATGAAAAAGGAGCTTTTACCGGCGCAGTGGAAAGAAAGATTGGTAAGTTTGAGCTTGCCAATGAAGGAATTCTTTTTCTTGATGAAATTGGAGATATGTCTTTACTTACACAGGCAAAGCTTTTACGAGTGATTGAAACGCAGAAGTTTCAGAGAGTTGGAGGCACGAAGGATATAACAGTTAATGTTAGAATTATTTCAGCAACAAATAAAGACCTTACAGAAGAGATTAAAAAAGGCAATTTCCGTGAGGACCTTTACTGGAGACTTAATGTTGTTCCTATCTATATTCCTCCTTTAAGAGAAAGAAAAGAAGATATTCCAGAGTTGATTAATTATTTCATAAATGAGTTTAACAGGGAGAAAGGATGGAAAAAAAAGACAGTGCAGCCTCAGGCAATGAAAATGCTTCAGGATTATGACTGGCCCGGAAATGTGAGAGAACTAAGGAATGCCATAGAAAGGCTTATGATAATGGTTCCAAAAGATGTGATAGAGATTGAAGATATTGAAAATACTGGAATAATAAAAAATAAAGTAAGAGAAGAAACATATTTTTCTTATACCTCATTGAAACAAGCAAGAGATGCCTTTGAGAGAGAATTTATTTTGAGGAAACTTAAAGAGAATAACTGGAATATGACAAAAACAGCAGAAATGATAGGAATAGAAAGAAGCAATCTCTATAAAAAAATCAAAGCTTTTGGCATAGTTCTTCCCAAAGAGTTTTCAGAAAACTAAAGGAGATTTAAATGTTCACAGTGGTTATTGTAGGTCGTCCTAATGCTGGAAAGTCAACGCTTTTTAATAGAATGATTAAGTCTGATGATAAAATTAAAGCAATTACAGATAAACTTCCCGGAGTAACGAGAGATATAAACTATGGAGTTGCAAAATGGGAGGACAAAACATTTACCGTAGTTGATACAGGAGGTTTTTTCCCTGAACAGAAGGCTGAAAATATAATTCAGAAACAGATGCTTGAACAGATTGAGATTGCCATATCAGAGGCAGATTTAATAATTCATCTACTTGATGGCAAAGAGGGGCTTGTTCCAGACGATATTGAAACAGCAAGATGGTTAAGGCAAACAGAAAAGGAGATTCTATGGGTTGTGAACAAAATAGATAACCCTTCAAAACTCAGTAGAATATACGAGTTTTATAGCATAGGAACAGAACAACTTATACCGATTTCAGCTCTAACAGGTTATGGATTTGAAGAATTGATTGAAAAAATTATTGAAAGACTCCCTCTAACTCAATCATTAAAATCAGAAGAAGAACTGCCAAAAATAGCTATTGTTGGCAGGCCCAATGTGGGAAAATCAACGATTATCAATGCCTTGCTTGGCAAAAAAAGAATGATAGTAAGTCCATTGCCTGGAACCACCAGAGATGCTATTGATGCAGTATGCACATACTACGGTAAAAAATATCTATTGATAGACACAGCAGGGATAAAGAGGCTTTCTTACTACAAAAGGGAAATATCCCAGCAAGTCTATGTTGAAAAGCTTTCATACTTTAAAGCATTAAGAAGTATTGAAAGGGCTGATATTGCAGTGCTTGTTGTAGATGCTACTGAAGGAATTGTAAATCAGGATCAAAAAATTGCTGGCATAGTGGCTGAGCAGAAAAAAGGATTGATAATTTTAATTAATAAATGGGATTTAATTCCACAGGATGAAAGAGACAGAAAGGCAAAAATTTTTGCAGAGGAAATAAGAAGAAAACTCTGGTTTGTGGATTATGCTCCATATCTGACTGTTTCTGCAACAAATAAAACAAGACTTACAAAAATTTTCCCTATTATTGACCAGATTTTAGAGGAATACGCTAAAAGAGTATCCACATCTGAGTTGAATAAACTTTTTAATCAGAAATTGAAAGATGTGGTACTTTCCTCAGGTGGAAAGGAGTTAAAGTTTTATTACATAACCCAGGTTGATGTAGAACCACCTACATTTGTTGTTTTTGTTAATGATAAATCAGCAGTCAAACAGCATCATATCAAATTTATTGAAAAACTTTTGCGAGAGACATTTAATTTTGAATTTTCTCCCATAAGCATAAAAGTTAAACAAAGAAAATAACTTTTTATGTTAAAATAAAAAACTATGCAAACAATTTTTGTAACAGGAGCTGCTGGCTTTATAGGATGGGCAACGTGCAGATTACTTTTAAATCAAGGTTTTACAGTTATAGGCATTGACAATGTGAATGACTACTATGACCCAAAAATTAAAGAATTAAGGCTTCAGGATCTAAGAAAATTTCAGAATTTTATTTTTTATAAAGCAGACATTGAAGATTTTGAGATACTGAAAAACATTTTTAAAACTCACAAAATAGATGCTGTTATTAATCTTGCAGCCAGGGCAGGTGTCAGGGCATCTGTTGAAAACCCCTGGGGTTATCTTCAGACAAATGTAGCAGGAACAATCAATCTTCTTGAATGTATGAAGGAACATGAGATTAAAAAATTTATTCTTGCATCAACATCAAGTGTTTATGGTGATACAGAAAAAATGCCCTTTAAGGTTTCTGATGCCACAGATAAACCTCTTGCTCCTTATCCTGCCTCAAAGAAGGCTGCAGAGCTTTTCTGTTATAGCTATCACTATCTTTATGGGATAAATACAATAATTCCAAGATATTTTACAGTTTATGGACCCTTTGGAAGGCCTGATATGAGCATTTTCAGATTTATCAAGAAAATAGACTCTGAAGAGCCAATAACTGTTTATGGAGATGGAAAGCAGAAAAGAGATTTTACATTTGTTGAAGATATTGCAGAGGCAACAGTAGCGTGTCTGAATCTTGAAGGATATAAGATTTTGAATCTCGGTAATGACAGACCTGTGGAACTCATTTATGTAATAAATTTAATAGAGGAAGTTCTTCAAAAAAAGGCAAAAATTCAGTGGCAGCCAAGACATCCAGCAGACATTTATGCAACATGGGCAGACATCTCTGAGGCAAAACAGTATATAGGATGGTCTCCAAAGGTTTCAATAGAAGAAGGAATTCAGATTACCGTTGACTGGTTCAAGAAAAACAGAGAGTTACTGAAGGACATTAAGATATAAAGGAGGAAAAGATGCAGAGAATTTTGGTAGCTCATGATGGCTCAAAGGCATCAGACAAAGCATTAAGAAAGGCGCTGGAGATTGCTTTAAGCATGAATTCATCTCTCACTGTGCTTGCAGTAGTTCCAGAGCTTTATCTTACAGAGCTTTCTGATGCTGACAGACAGAGAATTACGGAAGTGCTTAAAAGAGAGACCGAGGAAAATATGGAAAGGATAAGAAAATCTCTTTCTGGAAAACCTATTGAGATTAAATTTCTTGTAAGAGAAGGAGACCCTGCTGAAAAAATTCTTGAAACAGCTCATAAAATGAAGGTTGACCTTATTGTTACAGGTTCTCATGGAAAACACGGTACAAAAAAGTTTCTCATTGGAAGCGTATCTGCTAAAGTTGTTGAATATTCTAAGTGTCCTGTTCTTGTTGTAAAGTAGCAAGAGGGAAAAATATTTTTACTGTTGTCCCAGTATGGGGAGAGCTTTTTAATTCAATAAATCCATTATGTTTTTGAACTATATTTTTTACAATTGACAGTCCCATTCCAAATTTTCTTGGATCTTGAGTAAACAGAGGTTCAAAACATTTTTCCAGTGTTTCTTTATCCATACCAACTCCGTTGTCAGAAATTGTAAGAACAATTTTTTCTTCAGTGTCAATTTTGATTTTTTCAGTTGAGATTGATATAACTCCTTCATCAGGTATAGCATTTTTAGCATTTTGAACAAGTTCAACAAGAACTTCTCTGAGCTGCTGTGGGTCTCCTTTAATTAAAGGACTTTCCTTAGATAAAGAAATCTTCAGATTTATTTTTTCACCTGCTATATTTTTGAGCACATCTTTAGTGGAAATAACAAGAAAATTCAGATCAAAAACTTTTGTCATAGAAGGAGCTTTTCTCAAGGCAAGCAAGTCCTGAATCAATTTAACACCTTTTTCAACAGATTCAATTAATTTTTCAATGTATGGAGAATAATTTTTGTCTGTAACTCTCTCTTTCAGCAATTGGGCAAATCCATAGATCCCGTTAAATATATTGTTAAACTGATGTGTGAGATTATTTAGAACTTCATAAATTCCTTCAAGTTTTATAGCTTCCTTGAATTTTTCATTAATTATTTTCTTTTCTGTTACTTCTTTTCCGATTTCAAAGACAGCCTTTATTTCTCCATTTTCCTTAAGCGGAAATCCAGTTAAAATATAGTGTCTTCCTTCATCTGATATGTTTTCAGCAGTTTCTGTATTGCCTGTTTGAAGGGCTTTAACGCATGGACAGCCTTCACATGGACTACTTCTTTTATGCCACAGGCTATAACATTTTTTACCTTTAACATCCTCAGGATTCATGCCTAATCTTTCAGCAAAGGCTTTATTAGCCCATAGAATATTTAACTCTTTATCCATAATAGACATGTTGTGATCAAGGCTATCAAAGATAGAAATTAAAGATTCTTCTGTTAGTTTAAATTGTAGTGATTTCATTGAATAAAAGAGGGCTTATTTAAAAAGTTTTGCAAATATTGGCAATACCTAACTTCTCGGGGGGGGGGGTAAATGTAGTTTTAACTTTCTATGACGAAATTTGGCAAATATGTCTTTCCCACCTATAGATGCATAAAACATGTCAAACAATGGCGATTTCTTGAAAATCAAAAAACATAACATTCTCAAATACCTCTACTCCTGATTCCGAGCTTCTTTCTGTGATTCAGCTTTTCTTTTATCATTTTTATTGAACAGTTTTTCAGTTTACCTTCATCAACAAAATGCCGGTGGTGGGATTTGAACCCACACGGGATTGCTCCCAGCGGATTTTGAGTCCGCCGCGTCTGCCGTTCCACCACACCGGCTATTAAAAAAACAATAGCATAAAAAATCATAAAAAATCAATGTGTTTCAAATGGTTTTAAATACCTCCTTATTGCCTCACATAAATTTAATTCCTCTTTTATTTCTTCTGCTAAATCCTTTCGTTCAAGAACTCTCTCAAAAGGAGTTTTTACCTTTTTCTTGACACCGTGTTGTCCTTGCATCCCTTGTGGGTGCGAAAAGGAATCGGCAACGAATGGTATTTCAAGTAGATTTTAAATGAGGCAATTCGACTACTTGACAAATTTTTCAAAAAATGGTAAAAAGGATAAACCATATTAAAATTTAATAATATATTAAGGAGGGCTTAAGATGGCAAAGATAGGGGTGTATGTATGCCATTGTGGAGAGAATATTGCAGGTGCGGTGAACATTGAAGAAGTTGTGAAATATGCCGAGACTCTTCCAGATGTAGCTGTTGTAAGAAATTATCTTTTTATGTGTTCAGATCCAGGCCAGGAGATTATTAAAAAGGATATTAAAGATGGAGTAGTTGATAGAGTGGTTGTTGCAGCATGTACACCAAGAACTCATGAGCCAATTTTTAGAGATGCTGTGGAATCAGCAGGACTTAATAGATACTTCTTAGAGATGGCTAACATCAGAGACCAAGATAGCTGGGCTCATTGGCATGATAAAACCGGTGCTACAGAGAAAGCAAAAAGACTCATAAGAAGCGCAGTAGCAAAAGTGAAATTGGCAGAGCCTCTTTATGATCGCTATGGTGATATGGAAAAGTCTGTAATGGTTGTTGGTGGTGGAGTCGCAGGAATGTTTGCAGCTTTGGACCTTGCCAATATGGGGCTTAAGGTTTATCTTGTTGAGAGACAGCCATCAATTGGTGGACAGATGATAAAGCTTGACAAAACATTTCCAACAATGGATTGCTCAGCGTGTATTCTTACTCCAAAGATGGTTGAAGTAGCTCAGCATCCAAATATTGAACTTATTACCTATGCAGAAGTGGATGCTGTAAAGGGCTATGTGGGTAATTTTGATATTACTGTTAAGAAAAAGGCAAGATATATAGACTGGGATAAATGCACAGGCTGTGGTGTCTGTACTCAACTTTGTCCTTCAAGGGTTCCTAATGAATATAACTTTGGAATGAATCAGAGACGGGCAGCTTATATTGAGTTTCCCCAGGCTGTTCCAAAAAAGGCAGTGATTGATAGAGCAAACTGTCTTTATTTCAAATCAATGGATAAAACAGGCAAACCAGCCTGCCAGATTTGTGAAAAAGGAATCCCACCTAAGGGAATACAGGGTTGTCCAGCAGGTGCAATAAAATTTGATGATAAAGATGAGTATGTAAATCTTAAGGTTGGTGCAGTGATTCTTGCAACAGGATACAAAGTAATGGAAAAAACTCACTTTAAAGAATACTCGCCTCATAGCCCGGATGTAGTTACAGCAATGGAATTTGAAAGAATTCTTTCAGCTACAGGTCCAACAGAGGGAGAACTTAAAAGACCTTCTGATGGAACAAAGCCAAAGACCATTGCATTTATATCCTGTGTTGGAAGCCGTGATGAGAGATATCATACCTATTGTTCAAAAGTATGCTGCATGTATATGCTAAAACACGCAAGAATTCTTAAAGAAAAATATCCGGATATCAAGCTTTATCTCTTTTTCATAGATGTAAGAACAGCAGGAAAAGATTTTGAGGAATTCTATGTTTATACAAAAGAATTGGGCGTCAAGGTAATCAGAGGAGGGAGAGTTTCAGCAGTTGATGTAAAACCAAATGGGAAGCTCAGAGTGAGAGGTTTTGATGTTGACCTTTGCTCTCCTGTTGAGCTTGAGGCAGACATGGTTGTTTTAGCAACAGCTATTGAACCTCCAGCAGGAACAGAGGAACTTGGCAGACTTTTTGCAGCAACATGTGGAAGAGAAGGATTTTTAAGGGAGGTTCATACCAAGCTTTATCCAGTTGAAACAGCTGCCAAAGGAGTATTTCTTGCAGGATGTGTGCAAGGTCCAAAGGATATTCCAGAGTCAATTGCTCAGGCACGTGCAGCTTCTTCTGCAGCAGCTGCTTTGGTTATCCCAGGTAAGATTAAATTTGAAGCAATTATTTCTGAAGTGGATAGAGAAAAATGCAGCAGTTGCGGTGTTTGCGTTCCTCTTTGTCCATATGGAGCAATAAAACTTGAAGAATACAAAGGCAAAGAAAAAGCATATATTGAACCTGCTCTTTGTGCAGGATGTGGCGTTTGTGCCAGCGCATGTCCATCAAGAGCGATTACATTCCATGGATTTACAACTGAGCAAATTCTGGCACAGATTGATGCATTAGCTGAAGCATAAAAAATAAAAGGAGGGAAAAATGGAAGAAGGTGGTGTAAATGTAATTGATCTTACGCAGGCAGATGAAAGCTTTGTAAAAGAATTAATAGGATTAGGCGCAGATGAATTAAGAGAATGCATACAGTGTGGAAAATGTGGAGCTACATGTCCCATGGCATTAGCAGGATTAGAATTTTTTATTAAAAGGATAGTTCATGCAGCCAATCTTGGTTTAAGAGATATTCTTCTTGAGGATTCCTCTATATGGGGATGCCAGTCCTGTAACCGTTGTGTTGAAATATGTCCGATGGATATAAAACCCTATGAAGTAATTCAGGCATTAAGAAGAGCAGCAATTAAGGTAGAGTCCTGCCCTGCAAATACCTATGAGGGTTTAAGAAATTTATATAAGTTCGGTCATGCGGTATTTCCAAAGGGATTTGAAGAAAGAAGAAAGAAAGCAGGTCTGCCAGAGAAACCACCAACAGCATTGAGCTTTGATGAATTAAGGAAAAAGTACCAGGAAGTTTTAAAGCAAACTATCCTGGAAGAAATAGCACCATTCCCGCTTGATTAAGGAGGAGAGAAATGAAAAAGATAGGATTTTTCCTTGGATGTAACATACCTTTCAATAGACCAGATGTTGAGTATTCAGCAAGATATATGTTAAATGAACTTGGCGTTGAAATTGTAGAGCTTGAAGGAGCTGCATGTTGTCCTGCCTTTGGAACTATGCCATCAGTGGATTTAGTAGGATGGGCAGCTGCAGCAGCATGGAATTTAAGTATTGCTGAAGAAAAGGGCGTTGACATAATTACAGGCTGTGGCTCTTGTTATGGTTCTTTAAATGAAGCAAGATATCACATGGAAAAGCACCCTGAAATTAAAGAGCAGGTTAATAAGATACTTGGTAAGGTTGGGAAACAATACAAAGGGACTACAAAAGTGTGGAATTTCATTAATTTTCTTTATGAAGAAATCGGGCTTGATACTCTTAAATCTAAAATTAAATACAATCTTAATGGAGTAAAATGTGCTGTGCAGACAGGTTGCCACAATCTCTGGCCAAGCAAAGCCTATCCTACAAATGAAGACAATACATTCTTTCCAAAAAGATTGAGAGAAATATGTGAGTCAATGGGTGGTATAGCCCCTCATTACAGCACAATAACTGATTGCTGTGGAATGGGTGCATTGAGGTCAACAGCATCTGAAAAGTCTCTTGCTCTTTTCAAAAAGAAGCTGGATGTTATAAAAGAGGAAATTGATCCTGATTTATGTGTCATTGGTTGTAGTTCCTGTTTACTACAATTTGATGCTGGGCAAGCTTTATTAGTAGAACAGAAAAAACTTGACTATAAGATTCCTGCTCTTCACATTGTGCAGCTTGCAGCTATAGCAATGGGTGCGGATGTTGAAAAAGCAACTGCGCAGGCATCAATTCCTTTGAATGGAATAATAACTAAAATAAAAGGAGGGAATTAAAGATGGCATGGGAGCCAAGACTTATTGTTATTGCCTGCCAATGGTGCACATATCAAGGGGCAGACCTGGCAGGAAGTCTCCGTTATAGTTATCCTCCTACAGTGCATATAGTAAGGGTGCCCTGTAGTGGAAGAGTTGAACCAGAATTTATAGCAGAAGCCCTCATAAGAGGAGCAGATGGAGTATTTATAGGTGGATGCCACTTTGGTGACTGCCATTATAAAGAAGGTAATTACAAAGCAATCAGAAGATTTAAACTCTTTAAGCGTGTTGCTACAGAACTCGGAGTAGAGCCTGAAAGAATTCAGCTTGAATGGATTTCAGGAAGTGAAGGCAAGAGATTTTCTGAAGCTATGACAGAGTTCGATGCCAAAATAAGACAGCTTGGACCAAATCCATTGAAAGGAGGGGCACAATGAGCAAGCCTAAACTTGCATATTATCTTGCCGGTGGCTGTGGTGGTTGCGATATAGCTGTTGTAGATTTATCTGAAGCACTGGTAGATGTTGCTCTTCAATTAGATATAGTTTTTTGGGCACCAACAGTGGCTGATGCAAAATATAAAGACCTTGAAGCAATGCCTGATGGCTCAATTGATGTGGGATTAATTTCTGGAAATATAAGAAACTCTGAGCACGAGCACATTGCTAAGGTAATGAGGCAGAAATGTAAAGTTCTTATTGCCTTTGGAATATGTGCATCCTGTGGTGGAATTAAAGGACTTGTAAATTTACATACAACAGAGCAGTTGCTCGATAAAGCCTATATAAACACTTTTAGTACAGATAATCCAGAAAAAGTATTACCACAGACAACTGTTGTCGTTGATGGCAAATATGAATTAACTTTACCTACTTTAATGGATGCAAGAGCTCTTGATCAGGTTGTAAAAGTGGATTATTACATTGGTGGATGTCCTCCCTATCATGAACACATAGCAAAGGCATTTACAGCTTTACTTTCTGGTCAGCTTCCACCTCCTGGTTCATGGATTACAATGGGTAAAGCAGTATGCGAAGTGTGCGATAGAAATCCAGTGTTAAAAGGCAGACCCAAAAAGCTTGCAACTGAGGTAAAAAGAACAATTGATGGAGCACCAAGTGAAGACGGCTGTCTTCTTGAAGAAGGATATCTATGTCTTGGTCCTGTAACACAGGGTGACTGTGGAGCAAAATGTCCTTCTGCAAATATTCCATGTAGAGGCTGTGGAGGACCAATTCCTGGAGTTAAAGACTTTGGCCTCAGGGCAATAAGCGCTATAGCAAGTATGCTTGACAATGAAGAGCTTGTTGACAAGATTCCAGATCCTGTTCATCTTTTTTATAGATATACACTGCCAAGCTCTTTTCTTGGTAAAAGAATAAAGAGATAGAAAAATGGGCTTAAGAGATATAATAAGAAAAATAACCCAGAAGGGGGGAAAGGGAATGAAGAAAATTGAAATTAATCCGATGACAAGACTTGAAGGTCATGGAAAAATTACTATCTTCCTTGATGAACAAGGAAATGTTGATAATGCTTTTCTGCAGGTTGTTGAATTCATGGGATATGAGAAATTTCTCATAGGTATGCCTATTGAGGAAGTTCCTAGAACCGTAAGCACTATCTGTGGAGTTTGAAGGGGTGTGCATTTCACAGCCTCAGTGAAGGCTGCAGATGCAGTTTACGGAGTTGAACCAACTCCTACAGCAAAAAAAATAAGAGAACTTTTTTATAATGCCCATATTGTAGAAGACCACACAGGAATTCTTTATGCTCTTGGTTTTCCAGATTTTGTATGCGGTCCAACAGCTTCACCTGCTGAGAGAAACCTGATAGGTCTTATTTTAAAAGTAGGTGCAGATGTTGGAAAGCTTGTATTAAAAAAGAGATTCTCAGCAGTAAGAATTTTTGAGATCACCGGTGGAAGAACCAGTCATCCAGTTGCAGCACTGCCAGGTGGTTGGTCAAAGAGAATCACAGAAGAAGAAAGGCAGGAGATTCTTAAATGTGCTGATGACTGTATTGAGCTTGCTAAATTAACTCTTGATGTATTTGATAAGGTTGTGCTGCAAAATAAAGAATACATGGCTTTAGTTACAGGTGATGTTTATAAGGTGGTCACCAATTATGTTGGAACAGTTGATGACAATGACAAAGTTATATATTATGACGGAACACAAAAGATTGTTGATACCAAAGGAAACGAATTAGGCAGATTTAAAGGAATACAGTATCTTGATTATATTGCAGAAAAAACACTTCCATGGAGCTATCAGAAGGCTCCATATTTGAAAAAAATTGGATGGAAAGGTTTTGTTGATGGAGATGGAACAAGCATTTACAGTGTAGGACCACTTGCAAGATTTAATGTTGGAAGCGGATTTGACACTCCTTTGGCACAGGAAGCTTATGAGAAGATGGTTACTGCCTTTGGTGGCAAACCTGTTCACAATACATTAGCCTATCACTGGGCGAGAGCAATTGAGTTAATGCATGCTGCAGAGACTGTGAAAAAGATTGCTTCAGATGAAAGCATTACAGATCCAAATGTTCGTCAGGAGCTTGGCAGTCCTGTTGGTGAAGGTGTGGGAATTGTTGAAGCAGCCAGAGGCACATTGATTCATCATTACAAAACAGATGAAAAAGGTATTGTTACTGATGCAAACCTTATTGTTGCCACAACTCACAACAAAGGATCTATAAACATAGCAGTTAAGAGAGCTGCCCAGAACTTTATTAAGAATGGTAAAATTGACGAAGGAATTCTTAATCTTGTTGAGATTGCCTATCGTCCTTATGATCTTTGCTTTGCCTGTTCAACCCATACACTTCCTGGAAGAATTCCAGTAAAAATTGACATAATTGACCATCATGGTGAGGTTATAAAAAGCCTAAGAAATTATGAATTAGGCTAAATAATTTACTATTAGCGGGGGTTTTACCCCCGCTCTTTCTATCTAACTTATTTCAGTGAGGATAGATGAAAAGCGTAATTATTGGTATTGGTAATCCTAATTTTAAAGATGATGGAGTGGGTTTAAAAGTAGTTGAACATTTTGAAGGAATTGTTGATACTGTTGTATTTTTAAATATAGGTTTTAATCTAATTGATGCATTATTGGGGTATGACAGAGCAGTGATTGTGGATGGAGTAAAAACAGGAAAAGAGCCTGGAAGCATTGTTGAATTTAATGCAGACTTCTGGGGAAATGTCTATGCCAGTGGAACTCATAATTTTTCAATCTTTGAAATTATAAGGATTGGTTATTCAGTGTTTCCAGATGAAATGCCAAACGATATAAAAATCATCGGGATAGAAGTAGAGGATGTGGAAACTTTAAGCAGACAGTGCTCTCCTCGGGTAGAGTCAGCAATTCCAGAAGCTGTATCCAGGATAAAGGAATACCTACGAATAAATTGATTTCATAATAATAAAAGAAATAATGAAGCCTATTAAGGGTGCAATTATAAAATTAAGAGCCATTTTTCTAAGAAGCTCTACTTTAACAGTTTTAATTCCCTTTGTCAATCCAACTCCTACAATGCCACCTATTATACAGTAAGTGGTAGAAACAGGCATTCCTAAAAAAGTAAAGAACAGAACACAGCATCCAGCTCCAAACTGAGCAGAAAAGCCTGAAAAGGGGTCAAGTGTTGTCAGGTCCAAGCACTGTGGCAAGCTCATTTGCTCCTGTATTGTAGGAAATTAAAAATCCACTTAAAAGAAGCAAAACTTTTAGAATTCTTTCAATCTGAAAGAAAGAAAATTTTGAAATAGTTTTTTCAAGAACTTTATAAAAGACAAAAGAAAATCCCACTGCCATAAAAGGAGAGATAACCCAGGAGATAACTATTTTAAGAAATGCTGAAAAGTTTACATTCACACCAGCAGCCACAGCAGAATCAATTAAACTTCCAATTATTACCTGATGAGTAGAAAGTGGAAGTTTACGCCAATTTGAAAATATTATTAAAAATGCCGAAACTGTCATAGAGACAATGAGAATTGAGAGATTTACATCTACAAGATTTTTACCAACAGTTTTCATTACTTTACTTCCTTGAAGCATTATTCCTACAAATACAAGACCACCAAAAAGTAATATTGCTCTTTTGAGTTTAATTATTCCAGAACCTACACATATACTCAATGCATTGGATGCGTCATTTGAACCTACGCAGAATGCAATGAGAAAACTGACTAAGACAGCAATTTCCGTCATAAAGTTATCTCAGGCTTATCTCAATTACATAAAGATAATCACTTGCATCTTTTATTAAATCACTTATTTTTGTTAAATACTCTACAAAATCTGATATTATTTTGCCATCCCAAAAGTTTTTTATCTCAACTTTTCTTAATTTTTCTGTTATATCAAACTTAAGGTCATCAACCTGCTTTTCATATATTCTTATGGCAAGATTTTTTCCTTAAGGTCTCCTTTAGTAATCAGACTGTCAAAGGCAATTGAAAGGAGTTCACATATATTGGTATTTATGGAAGCAATTTTTACACATTCCGATTCAATTATCTTATAAAGTTCCATGTTAATATATCTAAATTCAAAGCCAGCATCTTCAAGAACATCAAAGGCTTCATCAACCATTTCTATAAATTTGCAGATGTTAGGTCTTATAAAGGGTAAAAAGGCACCCTCATGGATTGTAGAGATAATTCTTCTTCTAATTGAATCAGCCTCTCTTTCAAAATCTGCAACGCAGAATGTAGCTTCAACATTGGCTGTTGTTATGGCAGACTTAAAGCATTCAGTTGCTGAACATAAAATTTTTATATGCGTTTTAATATCTTCTATTACTTTTTTTTCTAATTTGCTACCAGAAATAATTTTATTGAGCATCATTGTCTCCTTGCTCTTTCTATTAAAGAAGCACCCATTACATCCAGTAAAGATACAACTCCAACAATTGCTTTACCTTCATGAACAAAAACTCTTGCTATGTTGAATTTTTCCATAAGCTTTATTAGATGTTCCAATTCTGTTTCTTTATCAATGCTTATAACAGGTTTTGATGCAATTTCTTCTACTCTGATTTTGTGGGGATCAAGGTTTTTTGCAATTACTTTAAAGACAATATCTCTGACAGTTATTACTCCATATACATCTTTTTCGTCTCTTGGCAGAACTATTAAAGACCTCATTCTTTTATCAACCAGTCTTTCAATAGCATCATAAACTGTTTCCTCAGGTTTTATTGTTTCCAGTTTGGTGTTCATTATTTCTTTTACTTTGGTATTCATTTTTTCCTCCATTTAGATTATTTTGTTAAAATATTTTAAAATATTATTATATGTTTTTTTTAAAAAGTTGACAATTATCTCTAAAAATTCTTATATTATAAGTTATAAATGCCACCGTAGCTCAGCGGGTAGAGCAGCTGATTTGTAATCAGCGGGTCGGGGGTTCAAATCCCTTCGGTGGCTTGAATTGCTTGAAAATAAAAAGATATAATATTAACAATGGAGGGGTACCCGAGTGGCCAAAGGGGACAGGCTGTAAACCTGTTGGCGTTTGCCTTCGAAGGTTCGAATCCTTCCCCCTCCATATATGCGGGAATAGCTCAGCGGTAGAGCGTCAGCCTTCCAAGCTGAGGGTCGCGGGTTCAAATCCCGTTTCCCGCTTTTTTATGCCCATGTAGCTCAGTTGGCAGAGCACGTCCTTGGTAAGGACGAGGCCACCGGTTCGATCCCGGTCATGGGCTTTAAGAAGAAAACAAAGTTTTAAAGATTTTAAGGAGGAAGGTAATGGGAAAGGCAAAGTTTGAGAGGAAGAAGCCGCATGTAAATGTAGGGACAATTGGGCATATTGACCATGGCAAGACCACTTTGACAGCAGCGATAACGAAGTATCTGGAGCTCAAGGGGATGGCGCAGTACAGGAGTTATGATCAGATAGACAATGCACCTGAGGAGAAAGCAAGGGGGATAACGATAAACACAGCGCATGTAGAATATGAGACAGAAAAGCGTCATTATGCGCATGTAGACTGTCCTGGGCATGCAGACTATATAAAGAACATGATAACTGGAGCGGCACAGATGGATGGTTCAATACTTGTAGTAGCTGCAAATGATGGACCAATGCCGCAGACCAGGGAGCACATACTGCTTGCCAGGCAAGTAGGGGTACCATACATAGTAGTATTTATGAACAAGACAGACATGGTAGATGATCCTGAACTGTTGGACTTAGTAGAACTTGAAGTAAGGGAGCTACTGAGCAAGTATGGATTTCCTGGTGATGAGATACCTGTAGTGAGGGGTAGTGCGCTGAAAGCACTGGAGAGTTCCAGTAGAGATCCGAATGCACCTGAGTATAAACCCATCCAGGAATTACTTGATGCGTTGGATAACTACATTCCTGAGCCTGAGAGACCGATAGACAAGCCATTTTTAATGCCCATAGAGGATGTATTTAGCATCTCTGGTCGTGGGACAGTAGTTACAGGGAGAGTAGAAAGAGGGATAATAAAGGTAGGAGATGAAGTAGAGATAGTGGGACTAAGGGAGACACGCAAGACAGTAGCCACAGGGATAGAGATGTTTCGTAAGATACTTGACGAAGGAAGAGCAGGGGACAACATAGGAGTTTTGCTTAGGGGTATAGGCAAGGATGAAGTAGAGCGTGGGATGGTATTGGCTAAGCCAGGGAGTATTACGCCACATACTAAATTTAAGGCAGAGGTTTATGTATTGACGAAGGAAGAAGGTGGTAGGCACACACCCTTTTTCAATGGATACAGGCCGCAGTTTTATTTCAGGACCACAGATGTAACAGGAGTGATAAAGTTACCTGAGGGAGTGGAGATGGTAATGCCTGGTGACAACGTAAATCTCACAGTAGAGTTGATAGCACCTATAGCAATGGAAGAGGGATTGAGGTTTGCCATAAGAGAAGGTGGAAGAACAGTAGGTGCAGGTGTAGTTACAGAGGTGCTGGAGTAAAAAAATGAGAGATATAATTCTACTTCAGTGTACTGAATGTAAAAGTAAAAATTATTCCACAACAAAGAATAAAAAAACTACGCCTGATAAGTTGCAATTAAAAAAATATTGCAAGCATTGTAGAAGACATACATTACATAAAGAAACAAAAGCTTAAGAATAGGCCAGTAGCTCCAACGGATAGAGCACCGGACTCCAAATCCGGGGGATGGGGGTTCAAATCCCTCCTGGCCTGTTCATCATGTTTTTTTGAGGTGAAAAATGATATCAAGGCTTAGGAATTTTCTTAATGAAGTAAAAATAGAGGCAAAAAAGGTTAATTATCCTAAAAAACACGAAGTAATAGCCTCTACATGGGTAGTAATTGTAACAGTAGTTTTAATCTCCTTTTTTCTCGGTTTAATAGATTTTGTTTTATCAAGAATTGTAACTGCGTTTATTAGGTGAAAATATGGCAAAACAGTGGTATGTGGTTCATACAATGTCAGGGTTTGAAGAAAAGGTTAAAGCTTCAATTGAAGAAAGAGTTAAGAGCAAGGGACTTGAGGATAAAATTTCAAGAATCCTGATTCCCACTGAAAAGATAATTGAAGTCAAAGGGAAAAAGAAAAAAGAACAGGAAAAGAAATTTTATCCCGGATATATTCTTGTAGAGATGGAACTAAATGAAGATACATGGCATTTGATAAGAACCACTCAGAGAGTAACAGGATTTGTTGGCGGTAAAAAACCTTCACCTATTCCAGAAGAAGAAGTAGAAATGATTCTGCAGCAACTGGAAAAAGGCAGGGCTCCACAGATAAAAACTCATTTTGAAAAAGGAGAAACAGTTAGAATTACCGATGGTCCATTTACTAATTTTACAGGATATATTGATGAAGTAGATTCTGAACATGAAAGAGTTAAGGTTATGGTAAGCATTTTTGGTAGACAGACACCTGTAGAACTTAATTTTTCACAGGTTGAAAAGGTTTAAAGGAGGAACAAATTATGGCAAAAAAGGAAGTAACAGCACAGGTAAAACTTGTAATACCTGCAGGTAAAGCAAACCCTGCTCCGCCAGTAGGACCTGCATTGGGGCCACATGGTATCAACATTATGGAATTTTGCAAACAATTTAATGCTCAGACGCAAAATATGGGAGATACCCTTATTCCTGTTGTATTAACTATCTACAAGGATAGATCCTTTACCTTCATACTCAAGACTCCTCCTGCAAGTGAGCTTATTAAAAAAGCTGCTGGGATTATAAAAGGTTCTGGTGCAACAGGAAAAGAAAAGGTAGGCACATTGACAATGAAACAGGTTGAAGAAATAGCAAAAACAAAGCTACCAGATTTAAATACAAAGTCCTTAGAGGCTGCAATGAAAATGATTATTGGCACTGCAAAAAGTATGGGTGTGGAGATAAGGGGGTAATATAGATGGGTAAAAAATTAGCTGCTGTGAAAGAAAAATTAGACACTACAAGAGAGTATACACTTGAGGAAGCAATTGATTTTCTAAAAGAAAATAGCTTTACTAAATTTGATGAGACTGTTGAGATGGCAATAAATTTAGGAGTGGATCCGAGAAAATCAGATCAGGTTGTTCGCAGTACTGTAGTTCTTCCACATGGAACAGGAAAACAGGTTAGGGTTCTGGTTTTTGCTAAAGGTGAGAAAGAAAAAGAGGCAGAACAGGCTGGAGCTGATTATATTGGAGCAGAAGATTTAATAGAGAAGATTCAGCAGGGCCGGCTTGAGTTTGATAGAGCTATTGCTACTCCTGATATGATGTCGCAGGTTGGTAAACTCGGTAAAATCCTTGGTCCAAGAGGATTAATGCCAAATCCAAAACTTGGCACAGTAACTTTTGATATTGCGAAAGCAGTAAAGGAAGCAAAGGCAGGAAAAATTGAATACAGAACTGACAAAGGCGGTGTTGTTCATGTTCCTATAGGTAAACTCTCCTTTGATAAAGAAAAGCTTGTTGAGAATGCTATAGCAGTTTTGAAATCAGTAATTAAAGCAAAGCCACCAACATCAAAGGGAAAATATATTAAAAAAGTAGTTCTTTCTTCTACAATGGGACCTGGTTTGAAAATAGATATATCAAAGCTTAAACTTTAAAACAGGCTTTGCCTGTTATTAATAATCTGAGACAGCAGGTGCCATGAGGCTTAATGGTACAGCCGCCTGCCGAGATTGAACAATGTTAAACAATGTTGAACAACTTTGAACCATATTGAAGAAGACCGCACCGCTGTCCGGGAAAGGAGGTATAATCTGAGTACTACAAAAGAAACAAAGAAAAAAAGAGTTGAAGAACTTGTTGACAAGCTATCCAAAGCCAAGTCTTTTATTTTAACTGATTTTCAGGGCTTAACTGTTGCTGAAGTTTCAGAATTAAGGCAGGCAATTAAAGACTCTGGTGGAGAGTATAAGGTATGTAAAAATACTCTTTTCAGGATAGCTATGACAGATGCATCTTTAAGGCAGCAGTTGGAAAGTTCCTTAAAGGGATGCACAGGCGTTGTTTTTGGTTATGATGACCCTGTTGTTACAGTTAAAAAAGTCCTTGATTTTTCCGAAAAGAATGAAAAATTTAAAATTAAACAGGGTGTTGTTGAAGGTAAGGTATGCTCTCCAGCAGAACTTAAGGAGATTTCAAAACTACCTTCAAAGAATGTCTTACTCGGTATGCTTGTTGGTGGAATGAGTTCTCCACTTAGTAAAATGGCTTATGCAATGCATGGAGTTACTCTTAAATTACTTTATGCATTAGAAGCATTGAAAAATAAGAAAGCTCAATAAAAGGAGGAAGAATTATGGCAATTACAAAAGAAGAGGTCTTTCAATTTTTTGACAATCTAACAATTCTTGAACTCAGTCAGTTTATTAAAGAGTTTGAGGAAAGATATGGAGTGACAGCAGCACCAGTGGCAGTTCAAGCAGCAGCACCAGGTGCCCCAGCAGCTCAAGCAGCAGCCCCAGCAGCTGAAGAGAAAACAAGTTTTGATGTAATCTTAAAGGCAGCAGGAGACAAGAAAATTCAGGTAATTAAGGTGGTAAGAGAGCTTACTGGACTTGGTCTTAAAGAGGCTAAAGATTTGGTTGATGGTGCTCCAAAACCAGTTAAGACAGGTGTTTCCAAGGAGGAAGCTGAAACAATCAAAGCAAAACTTGAAGCTGAAGGAGCAACTGTAGAAATACAGTAAAAAATCTTAAAAAAAAGAAGGAGAACCATGATAAAGCCTTTAAGAGAGAGAATAAACTTCGGAAAGGTACCTCCACTTGTGGAGGTACCTTATCTTTTAGAGTTTCAGAAAAAATCTTTTGAAAAATTTCTTCAAAAAGATGTTCCACCAGAGGAAAGAGCAGATGAGGGGCTTCAATCAGCTTTAAACAGTGTTTTCCCAATAAGTGATTACAATGGAACAACTACAATAGAGTTTATTTCCTACTCAGTTGGAGAACCGAAGCTCAGCCCTTATGAATGTATGGTTAAGGGATTAACTTATTCAGTTCCTATAAAAATGAAGGTTCGTTTAAATATATGGGATAAAGATGAAGAGGGAAGGAAGTTTCTCAAAGAATCAAGACAACAGGAAGTTTTTCTTGGCGACCTTCCAATGATGACAGAGACCGGTAGCTTTATAATAAACGGAGTTGAGAGAGTTATTGTTAGCCAGTTGCACAGGTCTCCTGGTGTTTATTTTGCGCCAGATAGAAGTAAAAGCAGAATAAGCGGAAGATTTCTTTACTCTGCAAGAATTATTCCTGTAAGAGGCTCCTGGCTTGATTTTGAGTTTGACTCAAAGGATCTTCTTTATGTGAGAATTGACAAGAGAAAAAAACTTCCAGCCACCATTGTTCTTAAGGCATTGGGATATACAAATGAAGATCTGTTGAAAATTTTTTACCCCATAGAGGAAATAAGAATTAAAGACGAAACCTTTACCAGAGTTGTAAGTGATATTTTGATGGGAGTTAGAACAAAAATAGATATTGTTGGTCCTGATGGCGAGATTATAGTAAAGGAAGGCAGTAAAATTACGAGGTATGCACTGAAAAAAATTAAAGAAGCAGGAATCCAGGAAATACCAATTTCAAAAAGTGAAATCATAGGGAGAATAACTCTTTCAGATATTGTTGATCCTGAAACAGGTGAAGTTATAGTTGACAGTAATAAAGAGATTACAGAAGAAGCTTTACATAGAATTATAGCTGCCAGAATCCAAAAATTAGATCTGCTTTTCATAGATAATGTTAACTATCTTCCATCATTACGAGAAACATTGCTTACTGACAGAGTTACCAGCAAAAAGGATGCTTTAAGAGAAATATATAAAAAATTAAGACCAGGAGAACCTGCTACTGAAGAGGCTGCTGAGGAACTCTTTTATGGATTGTTTTTTGATCCAAAAAGATATGATCTTTCAGCAGTGGGAAGGCTTAAATTAAATCAGAAATTAGGACTTGACATTCCACTTGAAGTGAGAGTGCTTACTGACAAAGATATTATAGAAATTGTTAAATATCTTCTCAATCTCAGAACAGGCAAAGGAGAGGTTGATGATATAGATCATCTTGGAAACAGAAGAGTCAGAGGAGTTGGTGAACTTCTTGAAAATCAGTTCCGTATTGGATTGGTGCGAATGGAAAGAGCAATTAGAGAGAAGATGACAATTACAGAGGTTGAAACAGCAATGCCTCATGATGTTATAAATACAAAGCCTGTAATGGCAGCAATTAAAGAGTTTTTTAGCACCAGCCAGCTCAGTCAATTTATGGATCAAACAAATCCATTAAGTGAAATTACACACAAACGCAGACTCAGTGCTTTAGGACCTGGAGGACTGACCCGTGAAAGAGCAGGATTTGAAGTGCGAGATGTCCATCCAACTCATTATGGAAGAATATGTCCTATTGAGACCCCTGAAGGACCAAACATCGGACTTATAACTTCTCTTGCCACTTATGCAAGAATAAATGAGTTTGGTTTTATAGAATCTCCTTACAGAAAAGTGGTTAATGGAAAAGTTACAAATGAGGTTCATTATTTAAGTGCTCTTGAAAGTGAAAACTATGTTATTGCAGAGGCAACAACTCCTGTAGATAAAGATGGAAATATTATCGGAGAGACTGTTTCAGCAAGAGTTAAGGGAGACTTCAAAATGGTATCACGCGATGAAGTGGAATATATGGATGTCTCTCCAAAACAGATTGTTAGTTTGTCTGCTTCTTTAATTCCTTTTCTTGAAAATGATGATGCAAATAGAGCACTTATGGGTTCTAATATGCAAAGACAGGCTGTTCCTTTAATTCAAACTGAAGCTCCAGTAGTTGGTACAGGAATGGAGCTTTATGCAGCAAGGGACAGTGGCTGGCTTGTTGTTGCAAAAAGAGCAGGAATAGTAGAAAATGTTGATGCTACAAGAATTGTTGTCAGAGTTACTGAAGAAGGTGGTGGAGTTGACATATATAATCTTGTAAAATTCCACAAGTCTAATCAAGGAACATGTATGACTCAAAAGCCTATTGTTAAAGTTGGTCAGACTGTAGAAAGAGGAACAATTCTTGCTGATGGTCCAAGTATGGACAAAGGTGAACTTGCTCTTGGAAGAAATGTTCTTGTGGCATTCATGCCCTGGGGTGGATATAACTTTGAGGATGCTATCCTGATCAGTGAAAGACTTGTGAAAGAGGATGTTTATACTTCCATTCACATAGATGAATTTGAGATTGAATGTAGAGACACAAAGCTTGGTCCTGAAGAGATTACAAGAGAAATTCCAAATGTCAATGAAGAGCTTCTTAAAGATCTTGATGAGGATGGAATTATAAGAATAGGTGCAAAGGTAAAAGCAGGCGATATTCTTGTTGGAAAAGTAACGCCCAAAGGAGAAAGAGTTTATACTCCTGAAGAAAAGCTTCTTTATGCCATATTTGGAGAAAAGGCAGAAGATGTTAAAGAAAGCTGCCTTTATGTGCCTCCAGGAATTGAAGGAGTTGTTATTGATGTAAAAATTTTAACAAGAAAAGGAAAGGAAAAATCTCGGAGAGCCCTTGCTATAGAAGAGGAAGAGATAAAAAGAATAGAAAGAGACAGAGAAGATGAAATAAGAATTCTTAAAGAAACAAAGGCAAGCAGAATCAGAAAAATACTTCAGGGTAAAATTGTTCTTGAGGATGTTCGTAAAGGTGAAAAAATCTTATGCCCAAAGGGAAAAGCACTTACAGAGAAAGTTGTTAATCTTCTTGATGTAAATCAACTACTCAAATTGAAGGTAGAAGATCCAGATGTTAAGGCAGAAGTAAACAGAGTTAATAAAGAAGTAGAGCAACATATAAAGCAGATTTATGCAAAATACAATGAAAAAATTGAAAGAATCCGTAAGGGAGATGAGCTTCCTCCTGGTGTCAATCAGATAGTTAAAGTTTACATTGCAATGAAAAGAAAAATTCAGGTTGGAGACAAAATGGCAGGAAGGCACGGAAATAAAGGCGTTGTCTCTATGGTTCTGCCTGAAGAGGATATGCCATATCTTGAAGATGGAACACCTGTTGACATTGTGCTTAATCCCTTAGGTGTTCCTTCAAGAATGAATGTAGGGCAGATTCTTGAAACTCATTTAGGATTGGCTGCTAAGGCTCTTGGTCTTTATGTGGCAAGCCCTGTTTTTGAAGGTGCAAAAGAAGATGAGATAAAAGAGATGCTTAAGAAAGCAGGGTTTCCAGCAACAGGTCAGGTAACTCTTTATGATGGAAGAACAGGTGAGCCTTTTGAGAGGCCTGTTACAGTTGGCTATATGTATATGCTCAAACTGCATCATCTTGTTGCAGATAAAATTCATGCTCGTTCCATAGGTCCGTATTCCCTTGTAACACAGCAACCTCTTGGAGGTAAAGCACAGTTTGGTGGCCAGAGACTTGGAGAAATGGAAGTATGGGCTTTGGAAGCATATGGAGCAGCTTATACACTTCAGGAGTTTTTAACTGTAAAAAGCGATGATATAGCAGGTAGAACCCGCATGTATGAGGCTATTGTTAAAGGACATCCTGTACTGGAACCGGGAGTTCCTGAGTCATTCAATGTTTTAGTAAAAGAGCTCCAGAGTCTTTGTCTTGATGTTGATCTTCTGGAGAAAAAGAAAAAAACTTAAACAATGTTGAACGAAGTTGAACTATTTTGAACAATTTAAGGTAAGGGGGTATAAACCTTGACAGAAGATATTTATTCACTTTTTCAAAAACCTAAAAATCCAAGAGATTTTGATGCGATAAGAATAAAACTTGCTTCACCTGAAAAAATAAGGGAATGGTCTTATGGAGAAGTAAAGAAGCCTGAAACCATTAATTACAGAACATTTAAACCAGAACCTGAAGGACTTTTCTGTGCTAAAATTTTCGGTCCTATAAAAGACTGGGAATGTCTTTGTGGTAAATACAAAAGAATGAAGCATAAAGGTGTTATATGTGATAAATGCGGGGTTGAGGTAATTCAGAGCAAGGTAAGAAGAGAAAGAATGGGGCATATTGAGCTTGCTGCTCCTGTGGCACATATATGGTTTGTCAGAGGTGTTCCAAGTAAAATGGGACTGTTGCTTGACCTTTCTGTCAGACAGCTTGAAAGAGTTATCTATTATGAAGACTATATTGTTATAGACCCTGGAGATACGCCTTTAAAGGAAAAGGATATTCTCACTGAAGAGGAATACAAAAAGTATGTTTCTCAGTATGGCAGCAAATTTAAAGTTGGGATGGGAGCAGAAGCTGTCAGAGAACTTCTTAAAAAAATTGATCTTGATGCCCTTACAAAGGAACTTAAAGAAAAAATAGAAACTGCCACATCTACAGGAATTAAGAAGAAACTTACAAAAAGACTCAAGGTCGTAGAAGCTTTTAAGAACTCAGGTAATAGGCCTGAATGGATGATTCTTGACATTATTCCTGTACTTCCTCCAGAACTGAGACCTTTGGTTCCTCTTGATGGTGGAAGGTTTGCTTCTTCAGATTTAAATGATCTTTACAGGAGAGTCATAAACAGAAATAACAGATTAAAAAGACTTATGGAGCTTAAAGCTCCGAGTGTAATTATCAGAAACGAAAAGCGAATGCTGCAGGAAGCAGTAGATACACTTTTTGACAACACCAAGCGTTCAAAAGCTCTGAAAGCAGGCACCCGTAGACCTCTTAAATCCTTAAGTGACATGATAAAGGGCAAACAGGGAAGGTTCCGTCAGAATCTTCTTGGTAAAAGAGTTGATTATTCAGGTAGATCAGTAATTGTTGTGGGACCTGAACTTGATATGCATCAATGCGGATTACCAAAAACTATGGCTCTTGAGCTTTTTAAGCCATTTGTTTTTAATAAACTTGAAGAAAAGGGTTATGCAACAACAATAAAACAGGCAAAAAGGCTTGTTGAGCAGGAAAGTCCTGAAGTATGGGATGCACTTGAAGAGGTGATTCAGGAACATCCTGTGCTTTTAAACAGAGCTCCAACTCTGCACAGACTTGGAATCCAGGCTTTTGACCCTGTACTTGTAGAAGGAAAGGCAATAAAGCTTCATCCTCTTGTATGTACAGCTTTTAATGCAGATTTTGATGGTGACCAGATGGCTGTTCATGTTCCTCTTTCTTATGAAGCTCAAATTGAGGCAAGAGTTCTAATGATGTCAGTGGGAAATCTTCTTTCTCCTGCAAATGGTAAACCTATTGTTGTGCCAACACAGGATATGGTTTTAGGAATTTACTATCTTACAAAAGAAAAGAAGGGAGCAAAAGGTGCAGGTAAAGTTTTTTCTGATCCTGAAGAAGTTATTCTCGCTTATCAGAGCAATGCAGTGGGAAAACATGCTCCAATAAAAGTTAGATTGAACGGACAAATTGTTCAGACCACAGTAGGAAGAATTCTTTTTAGAGAAATTGTGCCCGAGGGTGTTCCCTTTAATATGATTAATAAGGAGCTTACAAAGAAGGAACTTGGAAAACTGATTGAATACATTCACTATAATTTTGGCAAAAGGGATACGGTTTTATTTTTGAATAAGCTTGAAAAATTAGGATTTGAAGTTGCCACTCAGTCAGGAATTTCTATATGTATTGATGATATGCATATACCTTCAAAGAAGGCAGAGCTTATTCGTGAAGCAGAAGCTCAGGTAATGGAAGTTCAAAGGCAGTATGCTGAAGGATTAATCACCCAGGGTGAGAGATATAACAAAGTTATAGATATATGGGCGAATGTTACGGAGAAAGTTGCTGATGAGATGATGAAAGAGCTTGGAGCAGAAAAGGGCAAAGAATTCACTCCAGAAGAACTTGCTGAAAGGAGATCATTTAACAGCATCTTCATGATGGCTGACTCAGGTGCTCGTGGTAGCATTGCACAGATAAGACAGCTTGCTGGTATGAGAGGACTTATGGCAAAACCTTCAGGTGAGATTATAGAAACCCCGATTACAGCCAATTTCAGAGAAGGACTTACTCCTCTACAATACTTTATCTCCACGCATGGTGCAAGAAAAGGGTTAGCAGACACAGCTTTGAAAACAGCAAATGCTGGTTATCTAACAAGAAGGCTTGTTGATGTGGCTCAGGACATATTTCTTACAGAACATGATTGTGGGACAAAAGAAGGAATATATATCACTGCTCTCATAGAAGGTGGTGAGATAGTAATGCCTCTTGAAGAGAGAATATATGGTAGAACACTGGCAGAAGATGTTAAAGATCCTTTAACAGGGGAAATTATTGCAAAAAGAGATACAATAATAGATCAGGTGGTAGCAAAGAAGATTGTGGATGCAGGAATTGATAGAGTAAAAATTCGCTCTGTGCTCACATGCAGAACGAAATTCGGTGTTTGTTCAAAATGTTATGGAATGGACCTTGCAAGGAGTGAACCTGTTGAAATAGGTGAGGCAATTGGAGTTATTGCTGCTCAGTCTATTGGAGAGCCAGGTACTCAGCTTACAATGAGAACCTTCCACATAGGTGGAGCAGCAACAAAAATCGTTGAACAGGCTGTGCTTGAAGCTAAGACTTCAGGAACAGTAAGGTTTAAAAATCTTCACTCTGTTGAAAGAAAGGATGGCTCGCTGATTGTTCTTAACAGAAATGCAATGATTGTTATTACAGATTCTTCTGGAAGAGAAAGAGAAAAATACAATCTTGTATACGGTGCTAAAGTGATTGTTAAAGAAGGTCAGTTTGTTGAAGCAGGACAGAGACTGGCTGAGTGGGATGCTTATACAACTCCAATTATTACTGAAATAGGCGGTAAGGTAGCACTTGGTGATATGGTAGAAGGTGTAACCTTTAAAGAAGAGACAGATCCTACCACAGGACTTTCTCATAAAATAGTAATTGATTATCCAGCAACTTACAGACCTCGTGTTACGATAAAGGATAAAGAAGGCAAAACAGCCAAGCTTCCTTCAGGAGCGCCTGCAAGGTATCTTCTTCCAGCAGGAGCAATTTTAATAGTTGACAGAGGAGATTTAGTAGAACCAGGAGATATCCTGGCAAAAATTCCAAGAGAAACTATTAAAACAAAGGATATAACAGGAGGACTGCCAAGAGTAGCAGAACTCTTTGAAGCAAGAAGGCCCAGAGAAGCAGCAATTGTAAGTGAAATAGATGGTATAGTGGAATTTAAAGGAAGTCAGAAAGGCTCAAGAGTTATAGTTGTCAGAGGAGCAGACGAAACAAGAGAATATATTATTCCAAAGGGTAAACATGTAATAGTTCACGATGGGGACTGGGTTAAAGCAGGTGAGCCATTAATTGATGGATCTATTAATCCTCACAGCATACTTGAGATTCTGGGTCCTACAGAACTTCAGAGATATCTTGTAGATGAAATTCAGAAAGTTTATAGACTCCAGGGTGTTTCAATACATGACAAGCATATTGAAGTGATTGTAAGGCAGATGATGAAAAAGGTAAGAATTGAAGATCCTGGAGACACTTCTTTTCTCATAGGTGACGAGGTTGATAGATTTACATTCATGGAGGAAAATGAAAAAGTTATAGCTCGTGGAGGAAGACCAGCACAGGCAAAGCCACTCTTACTTGGAATTACAAAAGCAGCTTTGTCAACAGAGTCATGGGTATCAGCAGCTTCATTCCAGGAAACAACGAGAGTGCTTACTGATGCAGCAATTGAGGCAAGGATTGATGAATTGAGGGGATTAAAAGAAAATGTAATTATGGGAAGAATTATTCCTGCTGGAACAGGCTGCCCAGTGTATAAAGATACATTGATAAAAGGCGACTTTTACAGTATGCAGATAGAACAATTAAGTGAAAAAGGGATTGAAGAAAACTGATTTACCCCGTTTTATAGCAGATGTAATGCTTGGAAGCCTGAGCCGCTGGCTCAGGCTTTTTGGTTTTGATACATTATACAGGAATGATTTTACAGATAAACAGTTGATAAAGCTTTCTTTGCAGGAAGACAGAGTGCTTTTGACCAGAGACATCGCTCTTGCTAAATCAAAGTTATTAAAAAAAGTTTTGCTGATCCAATCAGAAGAAATTAAGGAGCAGATTAAAGAAGTTTTACTTTCTTTTTGTTCTAAATTAGACCTTTTAAATCTTAAACCGAGATGTCCTGTTTGCAATGGAGAGACTGAGAGCATTAAAAAAGAAGAAATTCGAGGGCAACTGCCTGATTATGTTTTATTCTCAAACCAGGAATTTATCATATGCAAATCCTGTGGTAAAATTTACTGGAAAGGAACGCATAAAGAAAAAATTGATGAAGTGAAAAAAGAAATCTTGAAAAATTTAAAATAAAGTGCCTTTATTCTCAAAAACTTTCAAAATCCTCATTGCAGTAGGTAAAACCTGATTTTCAATATAGTAATCTATGTCAATTTTTGATGGATCGGCAAGCTCTATTGGATAAGCTCTTTCACTTATTGAACCGGAGCCTTTTTGAATTATATATCCGATAACGCTTCCTTCACCAACAGGAATTCCCTTTTCAAGCAATCTCTTCGCAGCTACTACATGAGGAGATATCAACTTATACTCTGAAACAGGTTTTGAAAGCTGCTCGTAGACAACCAGATCTTTTAAATCATAATTGCCTTGTCGTAAAGCTTTAACTCTTTCATCAAGGTATTTAAATGCTTTTGGAATGTCTTCCTCAATTAGGCATATTTTAAGAATCTCCTGCTGGGTAGCTCTTGCAAATTTACAAAGGTCTCTTCTGACAACTTCAAGACCTCTTATTTTTAACCTTCCTTTTTCATCAAGCAAAGCATATCTTTTTTTTGCCACACCTCCTATTTGTCTTGGGACAAATAGTCCTTTGACATAAAAATCTTCTAAGTCAAGCCTCATAAGCCCTGGTAGATTCTGATTTATTTCTTTAATAAACTCTTCAACTGCTTCTTTACTGTTAACTCTTAGAAATGCTGAATCAGTATCTGCATATATTGCATGAAATCCTTTCTCAGAAGCTTTTTTTAAAACTTCTTTAATCCAGTATCTTCCAAGAGCTGTAATTGCCTGAGCACACTCTTTTGAATACCATCTACTTGCAGGATATGCATAATAACCATATGAGGCATTTATGATTGTTTTCAAAGCTCTCTGTTTTGTATCAAGTAGTAGGTATTCATGAGAGTCTGGATCAAGTTTTTTTAGCTGTTTTTTTAATTCAAGTCTTTTAATCAAAAGTTCTTCAACTGCCTGAGATTCGAAACCTTTGCGATTTTTACAGAACCAGTAGGGAAAATCGGGAATTTTATACCCATTGTCTTTACAGCAACTGCAGTTAAGGGTATCAATTGAGATGTTGTATGTTGCAATTATTGATGGATAAAGAGAGGCAAAGTCAACAACAGCGATTCCTTTGTGAAGGCCCACCTCTGGTTCTTTTACAAATCCTCCTTCATAGGTAGTTTGCTGACGCTGTTTTATTTCATCAAACTTTGGCTGATTTGGAATCACTCTGTTTTGTTGTTTTGCCTTTTTAATATAATACCATTCAACAAGCTGACTATAAGGCATTCTTGATGTGTCAAAAAGAGACTGTCCTGTAATTCTTGTTAATTCTTCAATATCAGGAAGAAGCATTTTTGTAAGTTCATAAACTAATTCGCTATCTTTTAAACAGTATTTTGCAAGCTTGTCAATCTCATGCCCTTTATCCCATGCCTGCAAAATGTCTTCATATTCCATATCAAGTTTTGTATCACCGAGAAGTTCCTGTGATACATTTTTTAAAGTAAGCTGCTCACTTTGAAGCATTGGAGAAAGAATGTTAAAGACAAAATTAAATATATCAATATGAACTCTTCCAATAAGTCTTGCAGTTGTAAATCTTGCTCGCTTTGAAAGAGTTATTCCAGAGTTATCCCGTGAAAGAATACCGATGTCAACCTTAAGCTGTTTTGCCCTTTCTCTTAAAATCGGCATGTCATAAAGGTCTGTGTTATATCCAACAATTATGTCAGGGTCATAATCCTTGATGGTTTCAATAAAGTTTTTTATAAGTTCTTTTTCATCTTTTACTACGATTGTATTGATACTGTATTTTGCTTCCTGATATGTAATTACTTTGGACAGTCCTTCTCCGAATATTGAAATCATTACAATTGAAGGATTTCCTCGCTTGACTTCAAGCACTTCCATGTCAAAGGCAAGAATTTTAAGTTTTGGTGAAGCTCTGTTAGCCTTTTTAATGGATTTAACCTGATTGCCACGAATTTCAATATCAAGCCAGCTGAGGCAGGACAGACCTTTTTCAGCAAGATACATCCTGTATGCAGAGGTTTGGTATTCAAATTCATCAATTATTGAACCTGAGCCGCCTCTTTTTGCTTCAAGAACTTTTATGGCATCTCTTACTTTTTGTAAATCCTGATGCCTCTTTGTATAGATTTTTATAAAATTTTTTTCTTCACCGTAAAAAATTTTAGTTTCCTCAGTTATTTCAGTAACTGGAAGCGAATTGTCTTTAATGATTTTTTCAATTTCTTCAATAGCCTTTTCTTTATTTGAAGGAAGCACTAAAAAACAGGGTCTGTATGATGAATCAACAAATTTTTCCCTTTTTCCCTCTTCTGTTACTCCAAAAAGGATAATGCCCTCTGCTGAGTCATCTATGTCCAGTAGATAAAATAGCATTTGTTTAATTATACATGAAAGAGTTAGTAATTTTACATTTCTTAAAATAAAGATTGCATATGTTGATGTCTTTTTGGTATAAAATAATTAAAGGCTTCCTGCCCTGCTCGTGATGGAAGGGAAAGGGGATCCGGCAGTTAGATCCGTTAGGGAGCCAGCGTAGGTAGCGGTGTGCATGCCTCTTCGGAGGAAGCCTAACCTACCTACAAGGCACCCACTTGTCAGAAGGGGATCTAACTTTCCTTATCACACGGCAGGGCGGGGTTATGATGATGGTGGAGAGATCCACTTTAGATAGATGTAAAATTATTTAATTTTTTAATGTAATTTTTAAATAGATTTTATAGTTAATTTCTGTCCCATCATCATAACCCCTTTAAGCCTTTAAAATATATTTTTCGGAGGTTTTCTGATGGAGTTTTTATATATTTTCATTTCGATTGTCATTGGTGCTGTCTCGGGATATGTAGTTTATTTTATCCAAAAAAATAGACTTAA
This sequence comes from Thermodesulfovibrio sp. 3462-1, assembly GCF_040451425.1. Classification (NCBI taxonomy): domain Bacteria; kingdom Pseudomonadati; phylum Nitrospirota; class Thermodesulfovibrionia; order Thermodesulfovibrionales; family Thermodesulfovibrionaceae; genus Thermodesulfovibrio; species Thermodesulfovibrio obliviosus. Next base: position 1,425,604 of record NZ_CP144374.1, on the reverse strand, counting down.
AGAAGATAAGATAAAAGTTCATGAAGAAGCACAGAGAATTCTTGAAGATGCAAAAAAAGAAGCAGAAACAATAAAAAAAGAAGCCCAACTTGCAGCTAAAGAGGTTGTATATCAATTAAAATTTGAAGCAGAAAAAGAAATAAAAGAAAAAACAAAGGAAATTAGTTATCAGGAAAAAAGACTCAGGCAAAAAGAAGAGCTTGTTGACCGCAAAATTGAGCAGGCTGAAAAGAGAGAAATTGAACTAAATAAAAGAGAAAAGGAAATACTTTCAAAAGAAAAACTTTTACAGGAAAAGGAGAATCACTATAACAAACTCATTTCTGAGCAGCAACAACTTCTTGAAAAAATAGCAGGAATGAAAGAAGAAGAAGCAAAACAGGAGCTTTTCAGAAAAATACAAGAGGAAGCTCGTTTTGAGGCAGCAAAACTCATTAAAAAGATAGAAGATGAAGCAAGGCAGGAAGCTGATAAAAAAGCAAAAGAAATCCTCAGTCTTGCGGTTCAAAGATATGCAAGTGATTATGTTGTTGATGCTACTGTTACTGCAGTAAGTCTTCCTAATGATGAAATGAAAGGAAGAATAATTGGGAGAGAAGGAAGAAACATTAGAGCTTTTGAGGCTTTGACAGGTGTTGATCTTATTGTTGATGATACTCCTGATCTTGTAATTCTTTCCTGTTTCGATCCTATAAGAAGAGAAATTGCCAGAATAGCTCTTGAAAGATTAATTATGGATGGTAGAATTCATCCAGCAAGAATAGAAGAGGTAGTGGAAAAAGCCCGGAGAGATGTAGAGTTGGCTATAAAAGAAGAGGGAGAAAAAGCAGTATTTGAATTTGGGCTTAGCGGAATTCATCCTGAAATTATAAAACTCATAGGCAGATTAAAATACAGAACCTCTTATGGACAGAATGTTTTACAACATTCAAAAGAAGTTGCGTGGCTCAGTGGAATTATGGCAGGTGAAATTGGAGCGAATGTAAAACTTGCGAAAAGAGCAGGACTTTTACATGACATAGGAAAGGCAGTAGACCATGAGATGGAAGGCTCACATCAGGAAATTGGTGCTATGCTTGCAAGAAAGTATGGAGAGAGTGAGGAAGTAATAAATGCTATTTTGAGTCATCACGAAGATGTGGAGTTTAGCTGTGTTGAGTCTGCACTGGTGGCAGCAGCAGATGCTCTTTCAGCAGCCCGACCTGGAGTGAGAAGAGAAACAATTGAAAGTTATATTAAAAGACTTACAAAACTTGAGGAACTTGCTATGTCTTTTCAGGGAGTTCAGAACTGCTATGCAATTCAGGCAGGAAGAGAAATAAGATTAATTGTAAGACCTGATATGGTTTCAGATGAGGAGTGTGTTTTAATTGCAAAAGAGTTAAGTAAGAGAATAGAAAAGGAACTTAGCTATCCAGGTCAGATAAAAGTAACTGTAATAAGAGAATCAAGATTCATAGAATATGCAAAGTAGTGAAACATTAAATGTTCTTTTTATCGGTGATATTGTTGGCAAGTCAGGCAGACAAATCGTAAAAGCCATACTTCCCGGGCTTGTTGAACAGTATAAAATTGAATTTGTAATTGCAAATGGAGAAAATGCTGCTGGTGGATTTGGTATCACAGAGAATGTAGCTCAGGAACTTTTTTCATATGGAATTGACTTAATAACAACAGGAAACCATGTCTGGGATAAAAAAGAGTCTATTCCTTACATTGCGAAAGAGGCAAAAATTCTCAGACCATTGAATTATCCAGCAGGAATTCCAGGATTTGGAAGTATTGTAACTAAAACGAAAAAAAATAATATTATAGCTGTGATCAATGTTTTAGGAAGAGTTTTTATGAATTTGCTTGATTGTCCTTTCCGAACTACTGAAGAAGAAATAAAAAGAATCAGGGAGCAAACAAAATTTATTTTTATAGATTTTCATGCAGAGGCAACCTCTGAAAAAATAGCTTTTGCTTACTATTTTGATGGACAGGTAAGTGCTATAATTGGAACACATACGCATGTACAGACAGCAGATGAAAGAATACTTCCCAGAGGCACTGCTTATATTACTGATGTTGGTATGACAGGACCTGAAGACTCTGTAATTGGATTTAAAAAGGAAGAAGTTATAGAAAAATTTCTTACCCAGATGCCTAAAAAATTTGATGTTCCTTCCACTGCATCAATATTTTCTGCAGTAGTAATTCAGGTTGATAAAATTACAGCTACAGCAAAAAACATTATAAGACTAACACTAAGACAGTAGCAGTTTACATTTTCCTTTGTTTTTGATAATCTTAAATTATGAAAAATTTAATCATTGCTATTTTTGTTTTATTGTGTCCTTCTATTGTATTTTCTGAATATGTAGGAACAGAAATGTGTAAAAAATGTCATATCAAACAATACGAAAATTTTATTAAGTATTCAAGAATGTCTCATTCCTTTGACGCAGTTGAGAAAATGAAGAATAAATTTACTGAAGAAGAATTAAAGGGCTGTTTTCAATGTCATACAACAGGATATGGTAAAAAAGGAGGGTTTGTTTCAGTAGAAAAAACACCTCATCTTAAAAATACAGGTTGTGAAGTATGCCACGGTCCTGGCAAAAAACATGCTGAGACAAAAAATCCCATGTTTATTAAAAGAAAGCTCAATGTTCAAATTTGTGAATCCTGTCATACAGAAGAAAGAGTCAGAGCTTTTAGATTTAAACCTCTTCTTTATGGAGGAGCTCACTGATGCTGGATTTTATAACAAAAAAAATCGGAAATAAATTATTAGTTGTTTTTGTAGCTTTATTATTTACAGTTATGTTGATTGAAATAATTTTTAGAATTTATTTTGGACTTCCAGACAGATTAATAATAGCAGAGGCAGGACACAAAAAAATGATGGATACAATTTTTGCCACGGTGAAACATCCTCTTACAGTAGGAGACAGTGATACAATTCACAGAGATTTTGAAGAAATTGGAACTAAACATACAAACATAGATGTTTACTTATGTGACTTTAACAAGCAAATTTCATTTTCTACTGATAAGAAAACTATCCACAAAAGAGTTGATCATGTAATTGATAATGAAGATTTTTCAAGGGCAATTAACAGATTTCTTAATGAAAATAGCGAGCTTACTTTTTCAAAAGTTTTTAAAGTTCAGGGTAAAAGAAATTTAATTTCAATATTTCCAATAAAAAACTCTCCTGAATGTTTTCACTGTCATGGCTCTTCAAAAAAAATTTTAGGTGCAATGGTAATGAAAACAAATGTAGAAGATGTCTATAAGACTGTGAGATATCAGATGATAAGGTCAATAATTCTCACAATATCTGCCTTTATTTTTGCAGTATTTATTATTAATTTAGTAGTGAAAAAATTGATTAAAAATCCTCTTAATAAATTAATTGATGCCACACATAAGTTTGCAAAAGGTGAAATGGTAACTATCATAAATTATCCAAAGGATGAAATAGGCAGTTTATGTGAAACCTTTAATTATATGGTTAATGAAGTAGCCAAATCAAAGATGGAACTTGAAAAAGAACTTACTCGCAGGGCAAAACTTCTTGAAGAAAGAGATGAGCTTGTTGCATTGCTTCAGAAAGCAAACAAACAATTGAAAGAGCTTGACACATTAAAGTCTGCATTTATAGCCAATATGTCTCATGAACTGAGAACTCCAATGAATGCAATAATTGGTTATACTGATTTACTTCTTGATGAAGTTGATGGTCCTCTTAATGAAGATCAAAAAGCTTCTTTAAGAAAAGTGGCTGCAAATGCAAGACATCTTCTTCAATTAATAAATGATGTTCTTGATATTTCAAAAATTGAATCAGGCAAAATTGAATTGAAACTAGCAGAAGTTCAGTTGAAAGCACTGGTTGACAGCATAATGGTAACTTTTGAACCACTTATAGCTAAGAAAGGATTGAGTTTTACATTAAATATAGAAGATGGAGCAGAAAAACTTTATGTTGATGAAGACAAAGCAAAACAGATTCTTATAAATTTAATATCAAACGCTGTAAAATTTACACATCAAGGAGAAATAACATTAAGAGCAAGAATTTCAGAAAGAGGCTTAGATAAAGCAGGAAATCCTCAGTTTGTTGAAATTTCTGTGAGTGATACAGGAATTGGAATTAAAAAAGAAGATCTTGACAAAATCTTTGATAAATTTGCCCAGGCTGATGTATCCACAACAAGGCAGTATGAAGGAACAGGTCTTGGATTAAGTATTGTTCGAGGACTTGTTGCTCTTCATAAAGGAATGGTTTGGGCTGAAAGTGAGGTTGGGAAGGGAAGCACTTTTTATGTTCTTTTGCCATTTAAAAAGGAGGTTTTTGACAAACCAGATCCTGTGATTGAAGAAAAAATGGCTGAAGCACTTGCGCAGTATTTTGAAGTTCCGAAGGAAGTTTTTTTGCAAGACCCTTCTTATGAAGGCAAATCTGTAAGATGCTGGGATTATACTCAATGTGGACATGTAAACTGTCCTGAATACGGATCTGCTGAAAAGCGTTGCTGGCTTGTTCTTGGAACTCATTGTAAAGGGATGAAGATAGCTTCATGGCCAGAAAAAGTAGAAGCCTGTAGAATTTGTGAAGTTGTTCGTGATCTTGTTTTGCATAAAGAGCCTGTAGTAATAGAATCCATATCTTCTGATAGAGAAAAAGTTGTGGTTGCAATTGATGACAATCCAGATGCAATTGATCTAATAAGAAAGTATCTTGAAAAGGATTACAAAGTTATAGGACTTCTCAGCAGTGAAGACGCAGTTAATAAGATAAAAGAAATTAAGCCAGTTGCAATAACTCTTGACATAATGATGCCAATGAAAGACGGCTGGCAGGTTTTAAAGGAACTTAAACAGGATGAAGAAACAAAAGATATTCCTGTAATTATTGTTTCAATTATTGACAATAAAACCCTGGCATTCAGTCTTGGAGCAGCAGATTATTTTGTAAAACCTCTTGATGGACATTCTTTGCTTAGAAAGATAAAGTCCATTGAAACATATCGTCCAATTAAGAAAGTTTTTATCCTTGAAAGAGATGAAAAAACATTAAATGACTTAACAGGTATTCTTAAGGAAACTGGTTATGATGTGATATCTGTGAAGAACAGTAAAGAAGCTATTACAGTTGTTAAATTTCAGAAACCGGATCTTTTTATAATTAATATCACAGACCCTGAAGCATCTACCTTTGATTTCCTTGACTTTATAAAAACTTCAACTGATTTGAAAGAAATACCAGTAATTGCGCTTACGAATAAAGAATTGACAGAGGAAGAAAAAGAAGCATTAAATGGTAGAATAAAACAGGTAATAAATAAAGCTCTTTTTTCAGAAGAAGACCTCATAACAGAACTGAAGAATAGTTTAAAGAAAATAGGAGGTTGAATGTGAAAACAATTCTTGTTGTTGACGATAATGAAGACTCAAGAGAGCTTGTAAAAAAGATTTTGAAAAAACAAGGCTTTGAGATAATTGAGGCAGTAGATGGCGAAGATGCTTTAGCCAAGGCTATAGCATACAGACCGGACCTTATACTTATGGACATATCAATTCCAAAGATAGATGGTTATGAAGTAACAAGAAGGCTTAAATCAAGAATAGACTTTAAAGACACTCCAATAATAGCTTTTACTGCTCATGCAATGAAAGGTGATCAGGAAAGAGCACTGGAGGCTGGATGTGATGGCTATATTTCAAAACCTATTAATGTTAGAGAGTTTCCCGAGCAAATAAAGATTTACTTGAAGGAAAAATGAACGAGCAGAAGCAAACTATTTTAATTGTTGATGACAATATAGATACAGTAGAACTTTTGAGAAAGAGACTAAGGGCAGAAGGTTACAATACAGAAGAAGCCTATGATGGTGAAGAAGCTTTAAAAAAGGTATATGAAAGCTTTCCTGATCTGATAGTTCTTGATGTTATGATGCCAAAGATGGATGGATATGAGGTTTGTAAGCGTCTTAAAACTGATGAAAGAACAAGCTTTATTCCAGTGATTATGCTCACAGCAAAATCAGATGTGGAAAGTAAAGTAAAAGGACTTGACATAGGTGCAGATGATTATGTTCCAAAGCCATTTGATTACAGGGAGCTATCAGCAAGAATCCGTTCTTTACTTGCCAGAAAAGAGAGTTCTCAGAAAGCGATTGAAGAAAAAAGAACAGAAGCAGTAAGAAAACTTATTGACAGTCTTTCCCATGAAATTAGAAATCCTATTGTTAGCATAGCAGGATTTGCGAGAAAAGTTTATGATAGTCTTCCACCGGGGGATCCAAATAAACCCTATCTTATGACAATTCTTCAGGAATCAGAAAGACTTGAAAGGCTTTTAAAAGAAATCTTGAATCTTAAAATGATAGCAATTGGCTTTGTGGAAAATGTTGACCCAAAAGTTGCCACAGAAGAGGTTTTAGATGAACTTGGCAGGGAAATAGAGGATAAAATGATTGAAGTGGAAACAGATTTCAGGGATGTGTCACATGTTTATATAGATAAAGAACATTTAAAGATTGTTCTCCGCAATATAATAAAGAACGCTATAGAAGCAATGGAAAAGTCAGAAAAGCGACTATTAAGGATTTTCCTTGAACAGGCTGGCAATGAGATATTGATAAAGATTTCTGATACAGGTAAAGGAATCCCTAAAGACCTGATCAAGAAAATTTTTGACCCCTTTTTTACATCAAAAGTCTATGGTCCTGGTCTTGGGCTTACAGTTGCACTGACAATTGTTCAGTATTACAGAGGTTTTATTTCAGTTGAAAGCGAACCAGGGAAAGGCAGCACATTTATAATAAGAATACCTGTTAAGAGAGAGTAAGGTTGCTCAAAAACCTGCAAATTTTTGAAAATCAGAAACTTGCAATCTTTTTTGATTTGGTGCATAAAAAATCAAAGAGAGCCTTTAAATTGTATGAATAATTTAATGAATCTAATCATAGCAAGGCTTGACGGTGAAAAAATAAATTATCTCAGATACAGGCATTACATTGAAAAACTTGTCAAAGATGGAATCGGTGGTTTTGTAGTATTTGGAGGGGATTACGAAGAAATAAAAAATTTCATTCAACATCTTCAAAGCATGGCATTAGAGCCATTAATAATTGCCTCTGATATTGAAAGAGGTGTTGGACAGCAAATAAAAAATGCAACCTTGATTCCTTCTCAAATGGGAATCAGAGCAGGATTTGATTTAAAAAAAGACATGGCTGAGCTTAAAGCATTGTATTCAATTGTTATAAAGGAAGCATTGGATGTAGGAATAAATCTTGCACTTGTTCCTGTGCTTGATGTCAATACAGAGCCTGAAAATCCAATAATTTGCACGAGAGCTTTTTCAGATAATCCTGAAGTTGTTTCCCAATATGGCAGATTTTTTATAAAATTTTTTGAATCTCACGGATTATTAACATGCGCAAAACATTTTCCTGGTCATGGAGCAACTCGTATAGATTCTCATCTCGGTCTGCCGCATATTGTAGATAACATTGAAACACATATAAAACCCTTTAAAGAAGCAATTAAATCCCGGGTTTCTTCAATTATGGTTGGACATATAGTTGCTTCTGACATAAAGCCTGCATCACTTTCAGAAAAAACAATTAATGAATTGCTTAAGCAAAAACTCGGATTTAAAGGTACAGTTGTTACAGATGCAATGAATATGAAAGCTTTAATGGAATATGAAAATCCTCATACCCTTGCTATTATGGCAGGAGCAGACATAGTGCTGCATCCTGAAAATCCCTACAATGCTATGGAAGAAATAAAAACAGCTTATAAACAGGGATTGATTACTGACATAAGAATAAAAGAAGCCTGTAGAAGAATTAGCAAATTAAGAGAAAAGATAAAGAGAAAATTTCCGATTGTTAACCAAGAAAACGTTTCTTTAATTCACAGGGCATTTAAAAAAACAGTTACTGTTATAAAAAATGAAATAGATGATTTAAATTCCAGACAAATCGTTCCATACCTTACAGGAGCTTATAATGAGGAAATTAAAAAGGCATTTCAGAATTATTTTGGTTCTGCCTATGATCTCAAGGAATATAAACCATCAAATGCAATACCTTTAATTGCGGCATTCACAAATATCAAAGCAGCAGGAAAGGAATATTTACTAAGTGAAAATCAAAAAACAATAATCAGAAAAATCATATCAAATAATAAAGCGATTGTTGTTTCTTTTGGGAATCCTTATGTTTTAAGTCCTTTTAAAAAGGCAAAAGCAATACTTACTGTTTATGACTCTCATGAAATTGCTGTGCTTGCTTTTCTTGATGCATTAAATGAAGGATTCAAAAAAACAGGCAAACTGCCTGTAAAAATTGAATGGATTGATGAATAAACGCTCAAAGGATCTCACAGTTGTAACAGTTCTTGGATTTGCTTCAGGACTTCCCTTTCCTCTTGTAAGTGGAACACTTCAAGCTTGGCTTACCACTCAGGGAATCGATATAAAAACAATTGGAATTTTGACGATTTTAACATTTCCATATAGTTTTAAGTTTTTATGGTCTGCCTTATTTGACAGATTTAGCATTTTAAGGCTTGGAAGAAGACGTGGCTGGATTATTATTTGCCAGATACTGATTTTATTAGGAATGTTTTTAATGATTACCCTTACTCCGACGCATCTTCTTGTTTTCAGCCTTATGGCAGCAATGGTGGCTTTTTTTTCAGCATCTCAGGACATCTCAATAGATGCTTACAGAACAGAAATCCTTACCCCCAGGGACAGAGGCCTCGGTGCATCATTTGCAGTAACTGCATATAGAATTGCATTAATTGTTGCTGGAGGAGGGTGCCTTTTACTTGCAGACCATATTGGATGGCAGACTGCTTTGACAATAATAAGTTCACTGTTAATTTTTGGAATAATTACAACTCTTTGGGCAGATGAACCAGATGATATAAAAAAACCAGCTACCCTGAAAGAGTCATTTATTGAACCTTTAAGGGATTTATTGCAGAGAGAAAAAAGCTTTATTTTGCTGTTATCCATTGTTCTGTATAAAATTGGCGATGCTTACGCAAGTTCATTAAGTACAGCATTTTTCATAAGAGGGGTAGGATTTTCTCTCACTGAGGTAGGAACAGTTAATAAAATAGGCGGTCTTATTTCAGCAATTGCAGGCTCAATACTTGGTGGTTTTTTACTAAGAAAAATAAGTCTTTACAAAGCATTGATTTCATTTGGACTGCTTCAGGCAGCATCAAATCTTATGTTTATGGCTCTGGCATTAGCAGGCAAAAACTTTGTATTGTTTGTTCTTACAGTAGTGATTGAAAATTTCACAGGTGGGATGGGAACAACAGCATTTTTAGCACTTCTAATGGGCTTGTGCAACCGTAGTTTTGCTGCAACACAGTATGCACTTCTTTCATCACTGGCATCTTTTGGAAGAGTGATTATAAGTCCTACAGCAGGTTTTATTGTTGAAAACACTGGCTGGCCAGCCTTTTATTTTTTGACCTTCCTTGTAGCAATTCCAGGAATTTTATTAATTATCAGTTTAAAGAGTCTGTTTAATAAAAATTGAACTATTGATGAACTGTGATATAATATTTTTATGAACGACATTTTTGAAATAATAAAATCAAGAAGAAGCATAAGGAAATATAAATCTGATGCTCCGCCAGAAGAGTTAATAAAAAAATGCATTGAGGCAGCTCTTTATGCTCCCTCTGCAAGAAACTCCCAGCCATGGTATTTTATTATCGTTAAGGATAGAGAAACAATTCAAAAATTAAGCAAAGCCCAGCCCTTTACAAAGTTTATTGAAGGTGCGCCCTATGTTATTGTAGCATTGGCTGATGAAAAGAAAAGCAATCACTGGCTTGAAGATCTAGGATGTGCTATTATGGCTCTCTTGCTTGAGGCTCACAGTCTTGGATTGGGTGCCTGCTGGGGTGCTATTTACAATCCTGAAAACAGAGAAAGGGAAAACTATGTAAGAGGAATTCTTAATATTCCTGAAAATTTAAGGATAATTTCATGTATCGGAATAGGCTATCCTGATGATACCCCACAACCTAAAAAAGTAAAATCCCTTGATGAAGCCATCATAAAAATTGTCTGAAAAATTTATTTATACAGTTGGCACAAGCAATCGTTCAATTGAGGAATTCATTGAGATTTTAAAAACTTACAGGATAAAAACTGTAATTGATGTGCGGAGTTTTCCAGTCTCAAAGAAGTTTCCCCATTTCAGTAAAGATAGTTTATCTAAGATTTTGAATAACGAAGGATTTGACTATATTTATCTTGGCAGAGAACTTGGTGGATTCAGAAAAGGTGGCTACGAAGCCTACATGAACACTGAAGAGTTTAAAAACGGCATTGAAAAGCTTGAAGAAATTGCAGATAAAAGTTTATCTGTGTTTTTCTGTGCTGAAAAGCTTTTCTTTCGCTGTCATAGAAGATTTATTTCAGAAATACTTTCAGAAAGAGGCTGGAGAGTGGTATGCTTCTACTCTATTTTTACCAAGCATTTTAGCTTTGTACAGTGCTTTATCTGATTTTTCTATATTTTTTGAAATTTTTTCGTTAGGTTCATATTGCGAGACTCCAATGCTGACAGTAATTTTTAAATCAGGATTTTTTTCAAATTTTAATTTCTCTATAGCTTTTCTCAATCTTTCACCCAAGGCTTTTCCTTCTACAAAATCGCACCTATAAGCTATAACAATGAATTCCTCGCCTCCATATCTTATCAGTTCATCAGTAGTTTTTATATTATTTCTTAAAGTTTGAGCAACTTTCTTTAGAACATTATCCCCAATTAAATGACCATAACTATCGTTTATATCTTTAAAATTGTCTAAATCAATCATTAAAAGAGTAGTTGGAGTTTTTAATCTTTTTAATTTAGTTTTTAAAAAAATCCAGATATGCTCTATTATGAATGCCAGTAAGAGGATCTATCCAGATAACTTCTGGAAAATTTTTTATTATGTCTTTCAAGCTTAAAATTCCTGACAATTTTTTGTTAGTATCAACAACAGGTAAATGACTTATATTGAACTGTTTCATTAAATATAGAGCTTCATTAAAAGAGTTTTCAGAGGATATGGTTATTAATGAGTTTTTATCTTTATTCAGTTTTTTCAATGTTTCAGAAATATTTTCAGGAGAAGGCTGAGAATAAAATATTTTTGGTAAGTCTCTTAAAGTTATAATTTGGATGGGTTTTTTGTCCTCATCTACCACAACAACACTTCCTATTGAGTGTTTTAAATATATCTTTAATAAATCTTGAATTTTACTATAAAGATTTAAAGTGACAGGACAAGAGGTCATTAATTCTTTAACTTTCATAATAAAAATATAACAGGCCCCGACCAATCTTTTGGGGCGGATGACGGGACTCGAACCCGCAGCACCTGGAGCCACAGTCCAGTGCTCTAACCATTGAGCTACATCCGCCAACGCGCCTGGAGGGATTCGAACCCCCGGCCCACTGCTTAGAAGGCAGTTGCTCTATCCGACTGAGCTACAGGCGCAAACTAATATATTTTAAAAATTTTAATTGATTTATTGCAATATCTTCTATAATACTTCCATGGAAACTAAGATTTATGAAATTGAAGAAAAAAGCACAATTAAACAAAAATTTGGAAAATGTCTTATACCGTTAAGATTAGCTCGTTTTTGTATGGACTGCTTTACAATTCATATGCAGGACAGATGTCCAAACTGCCTGTCGAATAATTCCGTAAGATTAATTGAGTTGTTTTTGTCTGAACCAGACCCCTCTGATGAAAGAATCAGAGAGGTCATAAGAAAAAAATTTATTGAAATTTATTAGGTTTTTAGTTTTTAAACAAAATTTGTTAAAAACTCTGTTAATCTTTAGAAAAACTCACGACAAAATCAGAGAAATTTGTGCTTTGCTTAAAATCAGTGCATCTTAATCTTTTCATACCAGATTGAATGTCTGTGTTTTACATAGTCTTCATCAACCCATCCTGTAAATATACTTTTAAGAAGTGGCCAGTTTGATTTAAATAAAAGAACAGTTCCAACATGAACAATGAAAGCTATCATAAATAAAAATCCAGTAAGAGTATGGATCAGAGTATTTATGGATTCCACTGTTGGTGAAAGGACAACCCACTGAAGATTTTTAAGAATTTTTATGATGCCTGTCACTGTTAAGATTAAAATTATTACTCCAATTCCCACATAGGCAATTCTCTGCTCAGGCAGATACTTGTCTGACGGAGGCTCTTTACCAATTCCTATCATTGCTGCAAGCACTTTTATACTTTGAGATAAATCTCCTTTTTTAGGTAAAAGAGCAAAGTCTTTTCTCAATCCATGATAAAAAATGTGAAAAATCACTCCTACCACAAAAACAATGGGTTCCTCCTTTTTTGGTTTTTTAGATGAAAAGGCTGCTATGCTGGCTACAGCAGCTGAAAGGAATCCTGAAGCCAGAACCAGTTTGCCAATTGGATTAAATTTTGATTCTATTTTGTTTTCCACATTAACAGGCATTTGAAACCTTTCTTTGTTTTCTTTTAACGCTTTTTCTATCTTTTCAAAGGGGATTTTTGAAAGATAAAGGGTTGAAGTGCCTCCATTTTGTTTGTCTCCATAAATATAAAGCCCTTCTTCTTTGGCTTTCCTGTATGCAAGTTCATAGATGGTTTTTCTCTCACCAAATGTAAAAACTGACTGCTGCTCAAGTCTTTCTCTACAGGCAATCACACATGCTGGTTCTTCACCTTTTTTGATTTTATCTTTACATAAATCGCATTTATACATGACTCCACCGCCAGCATATTTAGGAAGGATTTGTAAATATATTCCAACTCCTGCTTGCCTTTGCGGAATATGCCATGGGCATACATCTCTGCATTTTGCTCCACCAAAGCAGATTTTGTCATTGATAACCGAGTTGCCTTCTGGTTGTTTTGTTAATGCTCCAAAAGGACATTCCCTAACACATGGTGGATTGTCACAATGCATACATCTTCTTGGAATGTAAAGTTTCTGTCCATCAATATTAACCTTCTGCACAAAAATCCAGTTGTAGGGCGTTAAAGTATCAATTTTGTTTCTTTTGTCAGACCAGTCTTCATAGGTTTTTCTTGGCCAGTAAGGCTGGATTGGTTTTTTAGGCTCTGGGAATCTGTTTTTATTGTAGTCTCTACAGGCTTTCACACATCTTGGAATGGTCTCATCTTTACATCCATCACATTTTGTAAGATCTACAAGCATGGCATACTTGCCTTCCCGAGCATCCACATTTTTCCCTAAAATCAAGGAACCAGTGGTTGCTACTGACATTGCTAAAAATCCTCTTCTTGACAGTTTCATATCATTCCTCCTTATTCGGCAAACTGCCTACTATCTTATTTTTCAACCACCTGTATAACTAAAGGAATTACAGGATAAAGTGTTACTTATAAATTGAGAGATTAATCTTTCAGTTTTAAGGCTTCCACAATTTGGACATTTCTCTGGCTCCTCTCTTTTACTCATTGGTTTTAACACCTGGAAGGTTACACAACACTCTTTACACTTATATTCATAAAAAGGCATATAATTCACCTCCTTAAATTGAATAAATATATGTTTTTATAACTTTTTCAACTTCCTTTTCAAGATTTTCTACAGAAGCTGATTTACGAGTTAAACAATCATTAAGATAAAACATTACAATTAAAAATCCTGCACTTTTTAGAGCTCCATTAATTGAGGCAAACTGAGTTATAATTTCTTCACAAGCCCTTTCACTTTCTATCATCCTTTGAAGTCCTCTAATTTGTCCCTCAATTCTTCTAAGTCTCTGAATAAGTTTATTTTTATCTCTTTCCATTATACCTAACCCCCCTATTATTTTATTTATATAATAAAACAAGACAGATAATAATTGTCAATATATGAGGTATATTTTGTCTTGCCTATTAAAAATTTTTATGCTAAAATAAATTTACTTATGGAAGATCATAAATTAAGAGTATTTTGCACAGTGGCTGAAACAAAGAGTTTTTCTAAAACTTCAGAAATTATTCATCTTACTCAGCCGGCTGTTAGCCTTCAGATTCAGGCTTTGGAAGAACTTTATGAAACTAAATTATTTGATCGTTCTTCAGGCAGTATCACTCTGACTCCTGCAGGTGAGATACTTTATAAATATGCGAAACAGATTTTAACTTTATATGCAGAAGCCGCAAAGGAAATAAGTAAAATAACAGGATTAATAAAAGGATGTGTAAAAATCGGGGCTGGCACAACTGTGGGAAATTATATTTTGCCTGCAGTGGCTGTGGATTTCAAAAAAAGGCATCCAAAGATTAGAGTGAGTGTGTCAATTGGAAATACTAAAAAAATTCTTGAAATGCTTAATTCAAGCATGATTGATTTTGGAATTATTTCTGAAATGCCAGGGAAAACTAAATTTATTGTTGACTCAATTATTTCTGATGAGTTGTGTGTAATCTGTTCTTCAGATCATCCTTTGAATAACCAGAAATCTGTTTCCATATATGATGTTGTTAAAGAACCTTTTGTAATAAGGGAAGAAGGCTCAAGTACAAGAGTGATAATTGAAAAATTTCTTGCAGAACACGGCATCAGTGTTTCTGATTTGCATATTTCTCTTATTCTTGGAAGCACAGGTTCAATCAAAGAAGCAGTTGAAAGAGGAATAGGATTGTCTATACTTTCAAAATGGGCTGTTCGCAAAGAAGTGGCTTGTGGCAATCTGAGAATTCTTAAATTAAAAGAGGGTAAAATAACAAGAGATTTTTATATTGTTTTACCTAAAAATACAATTCTTTCTCCAGCAGTTGAAGAGTTTATAACATATCTTAAAAATTATCCCTATTCAGATTTACTTTTATAAGGGATCGCCAACCTTATGAAGTCTTACTACATTTTTATTGCCTAAGAAAGGCGAGCTTGCCACAAATACAACAGCATCTCCATTTTTGACAATATTCAAATTTTTTAATTCTGTTTCAGTTTTTTTCAAAAATAGATTGTCTATCATATCAATTTTTTGAGGTATGTGTTTGGGAATAATGCTCCACAGAAGAGAAAGTCTTCTCCACACTTTTTCATCCGGGGTAAACGCTATCACAGGCATAGAAGGTCTAAGTTTAGATATAAGTAATGCTGAAAATCCTGAGTGCGTGAAAACAACAATAGCTTTTGCTTCTATATCCTGAGCTACTTTCACTGCACCTGAAGCAATGGCTTCAGGAAAATATTTACTCACTTTAAAGGCTGTCACAATTTTATCTGAGAGATTTTTTTCAGTAAAACTTATAATTGAATTCATTGTTTTGACTGACTCTACAGGATATCGTCCAGTAGCTGTTTCTGCAGAAAGCATTAATGCATCTGTTCCGTCAAGCACAGCATTTGCTACATCACTTGCTTCTGCTCTTGTTGGTCTTGAATGTTCTGTCATTGATTCAAGCATCTGCGTTGCTGTTATAACAATTTTTTTTCTCTGATTCGCAATATCTATAAGCATTTTTTGATAAAAAGGAACTTCTTCAGGTGGCAGTTCAACTCCAAGGTCTCCTCTTGCTACCATAATTCCATCGGTAATATTAAGAATTTCATGAATGTTTTCAAGGGCTTCTTTTTTTTCTATCTTTGCAATCAATGGTGGCAGTTTAATATTATTTTGCTCTGCCCATTTTTTAATTAATTCAATATCATGGGCATTTCTTACAAAGGATAAAGCAACATAGTCCACATCAAGTTTAATAGCAAAGGCAAGATCAGATTTATCCTTTTCAGTAAAAGAACTAATAGAAGTTCTTGTAAAAGGAAGATTTACCCCTTTTTTTGACTTTAGAACTCCTCCTTCAATAACTTTACCAATCAATTTATCTTTTAGTTTTTCAATTATCTTGATTTTTAATATTCCATCATCTATTAAAATATCCTCGCCAGGTTTAACATCTTCAAGCAGAAGAGGATAGGAAATGAAAATTCTTTTATTATTTGAAAGTTCACTGCCAGGATAAATTTCTACTGCTTGTCCTTCCTGAAGCAGAACTTCATCATTTTCAACATCACCTATTCTGATTTTAATTCCCTGAAGGTCACCGAGAATTGCTACTGCTTTTTTTAATTTCTTCGCTTCTTCACGAATTATTTTTACAACATTTTCAAACCATTCATAGTTTCCATGAGAAAAATTAAGCCTGGCAACATCCATTCCGCTTTTTATCATCTCATTAATTATTTCTCTGTGTTCAGAGGAAGGACCTATTGTACAGAC
The DNA here is from genome assembly GCF_040451425.1 of Thermodesulfovibrio sp. 3462-1. Taxonomy (NCBI): domain Bacteria; kingdom Pseudomonadati; phylum Nitrospirota; class Thermodesulfovibrionia; order Thermodesulfovibrionales; family Thermodesulfovibrionaceae; genus Thermodesulfovibrio; species Thermodesulfovibrio obliviosus. The sequence goes on along the minus strand of NZ_CP144374.1, from coordinate 1,409,324 downwards.
AATCTTAGCTTTTCTCATGAAGATTAAAATACCTCAACTGTTGTGTCTTTTTTTCTAATTCTCAAATGTTTTTCCCATCCTGGAAGTTTTTCTCTGTAATCAGTTCTATAATGTGCACCAACACTGTTTTTTCTTGCTAAAGCTGCCTCTGTAATCATTAAGCCAACCACTACCATATTTTTAAGCTCTATAGTATAGGGATCAATAAAAAATTTTTCAGTCATTTTTTCATAAATTGGAATAATTTTAGTTTTTGCTTGGCTAAGAGATTTCCCACATCTGATTACTCCTACTTTTTCCCACATTGTTTGTCTTAGTTCTTCTCTCATTTTACTTATTTCTGATGCCTCTATGCTATCTATTTTTGATTCAAAGCTATTCGATATATTTTGCCTTCTGTAAGCATATTCACTGGCTGCACATGCTGCACGATATCCGTAGACAAGTCCTTCCAGAAGACTGTTACTTGCAAGCCTGTTAGCTCCATGAACTCCTGTGCATGCTACCTCACCTGCTGCAAATAATCCTTCAATGTTTGTTCTGCCCCAGACATCTGTCTCAACTCCTCCCATTATAAAATGAGCTGCAGGTGAAACAGGAATCCATTGTTTTGTTATATCAAAATTGAATCTCAAACATGTTGAGTATATGGAGGGGAATCTTTTTTTAATAAAGTTTTCCTCAAGATGAGTCATATCAAGATATACATGTGTGGATTTTGTTTTTACCATCTCAGATATTATAGACCTTGAAACAACATCTCTTGGTGCAAGTTCTCCAAGATGGTGGTAATTTTTCATAAACAATTCTCCGTTAATATTTCTTAACCGAGCACCTTCTCCTCTTAAAGCCTCACTTAAAAGAAAAGCAGGAATACCTGGTGCATAAAGTGCTGTTGGATGAAATTGAACAAACTCCATATCTTTTAAATGAGCACCAGCCCGAAAAGCCATTGCCATTCCATCTCCAGTGCAAACTTTTGGGTTGGTTGTTCTTGCATAAACCTGTCCTGCACCACCTGTGGCAAGCACAGTTACCTTAGAAAAACATTTTATAATTTTGTCTCCTTTTAAAAGCAGTGCTCCATAACACCTGCCTTCTTCAACGATAAGATCAACAGCCATTGTAAATGAGGCTTTAGTAACTCTTTCTAAGCTTGAAACTTTGTTTATCAAAACTCTCTCTATTTCTCTTCCTGTGGAGTCTCCATGAGCATGAAGAATTCTTTTTCTTGAATGAGCAGCCTCCAGGGTAAAAGCAAGCTTAGAGCCTTCTTTGTCAAACTCAGCTCCCCAATTAATAAGCTCCATAATTCTTTCAGGTCCTTCACTTACAAGTATTTTTACTGCTTCTTCATTGCATAATCCGTCTCCTGCTTTGATTGTGTCTTCAAAATGAATTCCTATCTCATCTTCATCGCTTAATGCAACAGCCACACCACCCTGAGCATATTCTGTGGAGCTTTCAGTAGGTAAATCCTTTGTTGCCACAAGAACATTTCCATGACTGCCAAGTTCAATTGCTGCTCTAAGGCCTGCGACTCCGCTTCCAATGATGAGATAATCAGTATAAATTTTTTCAGACATATTAATCCTCAAAGGTTATTCTAAGCACTTCTTCAATTGATGTAATTCCATTCATCACTTTATATATTCCGCTCTTTCTTAATGTTATCATTCCAAGTTCAACTGCTTTCTTTTTTATTTCTGATGCTGAAGCACCTGTCAGAATAAGCTCTTTTATTTCATCTTTAATGGGCATCACTTCGTATAAAGCGATTCTTCCTGAGTATCCTGTATTGTTGCACTTAGGACATCCCTGTGCTCCGTAAATTTTAACCTGTTCAATTTTGTCCTGAGGGAATCCCATCTGGAGAAGTTCATCCTTTGAGTAGTGTTTTTCTTTTTTACAGTGAGGGCAAAGTTTTCGGACCAATCTTTGTGCTACGATTAAAATTACAGAAGAGGATATTAAAAAGGGCTCTATACCCATGTTTACTAATCTTGTAATAGTGCTTGGAGCATTATTTGTATGAAGTGTGCTTAAAACAAGATGCCCTGTAAGAGCTGCTTTTACTGCAATTTCTGCTGTTTCAAAATCTCTTATCTCGCCAACCATGATTATATCAGGATCCTGTCTTAAGAAAGCTCTTAAAACAGAAGCAAAGGTGCGGCCAACATCTTCTTTTACCTGAACCTGATTTATTCCAGGGAAGCTGTACTCTACAGGATCTTCAACAGTCATTATATTGACCTCAGGTTTGTTGAGTTTCATCAAAGCACTATAAAGGGTTGTTGTTTTTCCAGATCCAGTTGGTCCTGTAACCAGTATCATTCCATAGGGTTTTTCAAGTGCTTCAAGAAAAAATTTTAACGAAATCTGTTCAAACCCGAGCTGAGTTAGATCAAGCTTAAGTGAGCCTTTTTCAAGCACTCTCAAAACAACCTTTTCTCCATGAATAACTGGAAGAGTTGATACTCTGAAGTCTATTTCTCTACCTGAAATTTTTAATCTGATCCTTCCATCCTGTGGAATTCTTTTTTCTGAGATGTTAATATGAGACATTATTTTAAATCTTGCAATCAAAGGATTTTTTATTTGAGGTGGAAGATTTAATATATTATGAAGAACACCATCTACTCTATATCTTACAGAAACACCTTTTTCATAAGGTTCGATGTGAATGTCAGAAGCTTTCATTTTTAATGCATCAAAAATTATTTTATCAGCCAGTTTTATAATAGGACCTTCTAGCTTAATAGTTTCTTCCTTTAACTCTGTTTCATCTTCAGTAGACTGAGCAGTTGCACTTTCCACTAAACTTGTGAAGTCTTTTTCAGCAATATCTATCTTCATTAAATTGCTTAAAATTTCTGTTAATTCACTGTGTTTTATGAGATAAAACTGTATGTTAAATCCTGTTAAAATGGATTTTATGTAATTCATATTCGTGGGTTCAGAAGTGGCTACTTTTACAGTATTTTCTGTTTTAGCGAATGGAATAAAGTTATATTTTTTTATAAACTCTTCAGGAACTAATTTAAGAACATTTTTATCTATTGATTGTGCAGTAAGATGAATAAGCTGATATCCATATATTTCACTTAATGCATAAAAAATTTGCTCTTCCGAGGTATATCCTAATTTTACAAGAGCTTCACCAAGCCTGATTTTTTCTGTTTTTTGATATTTTAGAGCATTAAAAAGTTGTTCCTCTGTAATTAATGCTTTTTTAACTAAATATTCTCCTAAGGAAGTTATGCCTACAAGCGCCATTATTTTAGTTTAATAAAATTTAGTAAATTTTTCACTTCTTCAACCTTTGAGAATGCCATTATGTGAATACCGTGACAGAGCTTTTTATCAATTATATCCAATACTAATTTTGCTGAAAAATTCAGTCCAAATTTTTCCACATCATCCTCTTTTAATTTTTCAACTCTGTCTATTAACCACTCTGGCACATTAACCCCTGGTACTTTACTGGCAAGATAGTGTAACATTTTTTTACTTCTTATAATAACTATGCCTGCAATAACCTTTGTATTGAATTTTCCTGCATGTTCCATAAATTTTTCAAGTAATGCGAGCTCAAATATCATCTGTGTTTGAAAAAACTCTGCACCCATTTTTAGCTTTTGCTCAAATCTTTTCAATTGGGGCATTAGAGGATCTGCATTGGGATTTACTACAGCACCGTAAAAAAAATCAGTTTTTCCGTTTAATTCATTCCCATTCAAAGCAATTCCTCTGTTAAGATTGTTTACCATTTTAAGAAGAATAGAAGAATCTATATCATAAACAGGCTTTGCTTCTTTATGGTCTCCCAAAATTGGATGGTCTCCTGTCATTACAAGGAGATTTCTAATTCCAAGAGCATGGGCACCAAGAAGATCTGATTGAATGCCAATTCTGTTACGATCTCTGCAAGTCATCTGAAGCACTGGTTCAAAACCTAAATCCAGTGAAATTTTACATGCAGCTAAAGAGCACATTCGCATTTTGCCAGAAGGATTATCTGTAAAATTTACAGCATCAACCAATAATTTCAATTCCTGCAATTTATTTACCATTTGCGATATTTCAGGTCCCTTAGGTGGAGTTATTTCTACAGTGATTACAAAATCTCCATTCATTAGCTTTTTCTTGAGATTGCTCAATTTATTTCTCCTTAAACTGTCTTGGTGAATTAGCTTTTGACCAGTCTTTTGGACCTAAAATATTTTCATAGAATTTTTCAACAACTCCTCTTTTTTCAAGAATTTCGTAAGCTACTGTCCAGACGCACTTTCTCATAGGATTAACCTCACATTTACCCTCTTTATATCCTCCACAGGGACCATTGAGCATTGATTTTGGACAGAGGGTGACAACGCAAATTCCTGTAATAGCAAGAAAACATTCACCACAGGCGCGACATCTTTCTTCAAATTCTCTAAATCTTCGCATGTTGCCAATAAAAAGCGTATCATTTACAGGAATAACAGGTTTTTCTTCAAAAAGCTCCGTAATAGTTTGAGTTCCAGCACCACAGGATAAAACCATTATGCATTGAGCTTCCTCAATATTCTTTCTGTATTGAGAAAGTTGTCTTTTTGTTCCCAGAATCTGACAGCCTGTTTTTGCAATCATCCATCCAGTTACTTTTTTATTATTGCTTTCAAGCCATTGCTTTAAATTTAAAATCGCTTCTTCATTACCTGTTCCGCACAGGGTTGCACACTCTGAGCATCCAATAAGAAAAAAGCTTTCAAGATTTTCAATATATCTTTCAATTTCTTTAAAATCTTTCTTTTTAGTTGTAATCATAGCAAGCCTCGTTGCAGTTTTACAGCATAAATTGTGTTTTCCATAAGCATTGCTATTGTCATTGGTCCAACTCCTCCCGGAACTGGTGTTATGTAGGAAGCCTTTTGTTTTACTTCATCAAAATCAACATCTCCTGTAACTTTCCCATCAGCTGTAACATTTATTCCAATGTCAATAACTACTGCACCTTCTTTTATCATGCAAGAGTTTATAAATCTTTCCTTTCCTATGGCAACACATAAAATATCAGCTTTCTTTGTTATCTCATGAAGCTCTTTTGTCTTACTGTGGCAGACTGTGACAGTGGCATTTCTCTTCAATAAAAGCAAAGAAAGAGGCTTACCAACAATTATGCTTCTTCCAATAACAACAGCATTCTTACCTTCGATCTTGATTTTATATTCATCAAGCATTCTTAAAACACCTTTTGGTGTACACGGAATAAATAAAGGAGTATCAACTAATAGTCTTCCAAGACAATAAGGAGTAAAGCCGTCCACATCTTTAAAGGGATTTATTTTTTCTAAAATTTTTTGCTGATTTAAATGTTTTGGTAGAGGCAGCTGGACAAGTATTCCATTTACCTGAGAGTTTTCATTTAACTCATTAATGAGTTTAATTATATTTGCTTCATCTGCATCATCAGGTAGTCTGAAAACTAAACTTTCAATACCCAATTCCCCACAGGTTTTTTCCTTAAAAGAAACATATTTTTGACTTGCTTTATTTTCACCAACAAGCAGCACAGCAAGACATGGATTAATTCCTTTGTTTTTTAAATTTTCTACTTCTTTTTTTAATTCTTCTTTGATTTTACTAGCAAGAAGTTTTCCATTAATAATCTCTGTGCTCATCTATTTATCCTTATTTATTAATTCCAGGGCTTCCTGTCTGGTTTTTTGACTTCTTCTGAAAATACCTCTTACAGCTGAAGTAATCGTTTTCGCACCAGGTTTTTTTATTCCTCTCATGCTCATACAGAGATGCTCTGCTTCAATAACAACCATGCATCCTTTAGGTCTTAATTTTTCCATGATGAGATTTGCAAGTTCCTTTGTAAGCCTTTCCTGAATCTGTGGTCTCTTTGCAAGATAGTCAACTGCTCTGGGAAGTTCACTTAATCCTACAATTCTTCCATCTGGAATATAGGCAATATGGGCATATCCAAAAAATGGTAAGAAATGATGTTCACAAACTGAGTAAAAGGGTATATTTTTTAAAAGAACCATTTCATCATGAGTTTCACCTTCAATGCATTTGAGTAACTCTTCCTCTGGAGGTTCAAGACCTTTAAAGATTTCTTCATACATTCTTGCAATACGCTCAGGAGTATCCTTGATCCCATCTCTTTCAGGGTCTTCTCCAATTCCTTCAATAATAAGTCTTACGCCTTTTTTAATTTTTTCTCTATTAACCACAGTTTATCACCCTCTCATCAGTTATTATTAAATCAACTTTTATATCATGCGATTCCAGAGGTAATTGATCTAAAACCTGCTCTTCATAGGCTAAGCCTGCTGCCAGTCCTTTTTTCTTAGAAAGAAGTCTATCATAAAAACCTCCGCCATATCCAATTCTGAAGCAGTTTTTGTCAAAAGCCAACCCAGGCACAGCAATAACTTCAATATCATCAATCTGGGCTTTTTGAGCATTACAGGGCTCAAGAATTGATTTATAACCTTTAGCCAGTTCAGAGCGTTCCTTTACCCAGTAGATTTCTAAAAATTTTTCCTTTACCTTAGGGAAAGCGGTTTTTATTGAAAGTTTTTTACAGTATTCAAAAATTCTCCATGTATCAACTTCACTTCCAAAGGAAGCGTAAAGAAGGACAGATTTTACGTGCCTTTCTTTCAAAAAGTTAATAAAATTTAAAGCAATTTTTTCATCCTTTCTGATTTTTAAATCTTGCGGAATTTTGCTTCTTAGTTCAAGCATTTTTTTTCTGATTTCTTTTTTCACAATTTAAAATTATACCATTAACAGGCGTTTTTATGGTATTATAAAACTTTATGGAAGCCAGAGAAATTATAGAATTCACTGAAAAATTTCTAATGCCAACCTATGCAAGATTTCCTGTTGTTTTGAGAAAGGGCAAGGGTGTAAGAGTCTGGGATGTCAATGGAAAAGAATATATTGATTGTCTCGCTGGAATTGCTGTAAATGTGCTTGGACATTGTCCGAGAAAAGTTGTAATTGCAGTCCAAAAACAGGTTCAGAGATTGATACATGTATCAAATCTTTATTACACAGAGCCTCAGACAAAACTTGCAAAAATTTTAATTGAAAACTCCTTTGCAGACAGAGTTTTTTTCTGTAATTCTGGAACTGAAGCAAATGAGGGTGCTCTTAAACTTGCAAGAATATACATGAAAAATAAATTTGGTGAACAACGCTATGAATTTATTGCAGCAGAAAATTCTTTTCATGGAAGAAGTTTTGGAAGCCTCAGTGTAACAGGACAGGAAAAATATCATCACGGATTTGAGCCATTACTTCCTGGAGTAAAATTTGTTCCCTTCAATGATGCTGAAGCTATAGAAAGAGCTATAACAGAGAAAACTTGTGCTGTAATTCTTGAACCCATTCAGGCAGAGGGTGGAATTTATGTTCCTGATGAAGAGTATTTTAAAAAAGTAAGACAAGTATGTGACAAATATCAGATTCTTCTCATCCTTGATGAAATTCAGACAGGAATTGGTAGAACAGGCAAACTTTTTGCCTATGAACACTTTGAAATACAACCTGACATTATGACTCTTGCGAAAGGTCTTGGCGGAGGAATCCCTATTGGAGCAATACTTGCAAAGGAAGAAATTGCTCAGGCTTTTGCTCCGAAAACCCATGCCTCTACATTTGGAGGAAATCCAGTTGCCTGTGCTGCTGCAGTGGCCACTCTTGAGACAGTTCTTGAAGATGGCTATCTTCTGGATTACTGTCAAAGAATTTCAAAATATTTTATAAAAAAGTTAAAGGCGTTACAGGAAAAATATCCAGAAACAATTAAAGAAATAAGAGGAATAGGACTTTTAATTGGTGTGCAGTTAAAGCAAAATGCTCTTTCAGTTGTTAAAAAATGTATGGAAAAGGGACTTTTAATAGGACTGGCAGGAGACGGCTCTGTAATAAGATTTACTCCTCCATTGATAATTGAAAAGGATGATATTGATGAAGCAATCTGTATTTTTGATAAAGCACTGAGAGAGGTCACACAGTGAAGAGAGATTATCTCAGGGTTTTGGATTTAAAAAGAGATGAGTTTTTTTCATTGATAAACAGAGCAATTGAATTTAAATCAAATAAAGATCTTTTAAAATCTTCTCTTGTTGGCAAATGTATTGGAATGATTTTTGAAAAGCCTTCTACAAGAACAAGGGTTTCTTTTGATGTTGCAATCTATCAACTTGGTGGGCATCCTATGTGTTTGAGTTCAAAAGAGCTTCAGCTTTCAAGAGGAGAAACAATAAAAGACACTGCACAGGTTCTTTCAAGGTATCTTGATTGTATAGTAATCAGAACTTTTTCTCATAAAACAATTGAAGAGTTTGCAAAATGGGCAACAATTCCTGTAATAAATGCTTTAACTGATGAACATCATCCCTGTCAAGCAATGGCAGATATGATGACGATTCTTGAGAAAAAAGGAAAGCTTGAAGGAATTAAACTTGCCTATGTTGGAGATGGAAACAATGTGGCAAACTCACTGATTGAGGCAAGTGCTTTAACTGGTATTAAAATAAATATTGCAACTCCTCAAGGATGTGAGCCCTTAGAAGAGGTTGTGCAAAAAGCAAAAGCTTTTACAGAGGTAAAAATATTTTCCGATCCAGAGCAAGCAGTACTTCAGGCAGATGTAATTTACACTGATGTATGGCTTAGCATGGGTGAAGAAGGAAGCATCGAAAAGAAAAAAAAGTTAAAGAATTTTCAGGTAAACACTAAACTTCTCAGCAAAGCAAAACCAGATGCAATAGTTATGCACTGCCTGCCAGCTCACCGAGGAGAAGAAATCACCGATGAGGTTCTTGACGGACCTCAGAGCGTTGTTCTTGATCAAGCAGAAAATAGACTCCATACTTCAAAAGCAATTCTTGAATTTCTGCTTACCATGTAGGAATTTTCCTACAACTATGTAGGATTTTGCTGATTTACAAACTTCTCTAAATTGTGGATAATTTATTGAAAAATTTTAATAAGGAGGTTAAACTATGCCCTGGAAAATGGACATCAATCCATTGGGTAGTCTTGCATTAAGTGCTCTGGTTGCGGCAGTGCCAATTCTTTATCTTTTCTGGGCGCTTGCTTACAAAAGAATGAAAGGGCACTGGGCAGCAATTTCAGCAGTTATTATTGCGATGTTGATTTCAGTAGTTGCTTATGGAATGCCTGTTAATCTTTCTGTGCTTTCAGTTTTTAATGGTTTTCTTTTCGGGCTCTGGCCTGTTTGCTGGATCGTTGTTACAGCAGTTTATATCTACAATCTTTCTGTTGAAACAAAACAGTTTGAAGTAATCAAGAACTCACTTGCTGCAATCTCCGATGACAGAAGAGTTCAGGCAGTAATCATTGCTTACTCTTTTGGTGCATTTCTTGAAGGTGCTGCAGGATTTGGAACACCTGTGGCAATCTCAGCTGCAATGCTTGCAGGATTGGGATTCAATCCAATTTATGCTGCAGGTATCTGTCTTATTGCAAATACAGCACCTGTTGCCTTCGGTGCAATTGGAATTCCTATTGTTGTCGGTTCAGCAGTCTCTGGCGTTGATATGATGGCAATGAGCAAAATGGTTGGAAGACAGCTTCCATTTTTCAGTATCGTTGTTCCATTCTATATGGCAGTTGTTATGGCTGGATGGAAAAAAGCTGTTGAAATCTGGCCTATTCTTTTAGTAAGTGGTGGGTCTTTTGCATTAACACAGTTTTTAGTATCTAACTATATTGGTCCTTATCTACCAGACATCCTTTCATCAATTGTTTCTATTATTGCAACAGTAATATTTGCTAAAATATGGCATCCAAAGGAATCCTGGACCTTTGAACATGAAGCAGCAGCAGGAAGAGCAAAGCTTGAATTTACTGCAGGACAGGTATTTAGAGCATGGGCACCCTTTATTCTACTTTCAATTTTCGTTGCTGCATGGGGTATTAAACCAGTAAAGGCAGCTCTTGACCAGCTTTTAACAATAAAATTTCCGATAACTGGTCTTGATAAAGAGATTATAGACCATCTTGGGAAACCAAAACCAGCAGTTTATATATTTAATGTACTTTCAGCAGCGGGAACTGCAATTCTTTTTGCAGGAATTCTTTCAATCCCTGTAATGGGTGCATCAATCGGAACAGCACTCAGAGTTGCTGGACGAACTCTTAATCAGCTTAAGTGGCCTATTGTGACAATTGGAACAATTCTTGGATTTGCCTATCTTTATAATTTCTCAGGAATGGCTATTACACTTGGTTATGCCTTTGCGTCAACTGGAGTGATTTTCCCATTCTTTGCAGCATTTCTTGGCTGGCTTGGAGTTTTCATGACAGGTTCAGATACATCATCAAATGCTCTTTTTGGAAAACTTCAAGAAGTTACAGCCCGTCAGATTGGTATAGATCCTGTTCTCACAGTGGCAACAAATTCCTCTGGTGGAGTTTTTGGAAAAATGATTTCTCCGCAGTCCATTGCTGTTGCAACTGCAGCAACAGGATATGTTGGACATGAAGGTGATATATTTAGATTCACACTCAAGCATTCCATAATCCTTACCTTCCTCATGGGTGTGCTTGCAATGCTTCAGGCATATGTATTTACATGGATGATTCCTCACTGGGAGCAGGTCGTACAGGCAGCTGCTGCAGCAGCAAAATCTGCAGCAACTACTCCTTCTACTGAAGGACTTAATTATCTGATTATTACCTTTGCTGTTTCAATATTAATTGTAATAATTTCAAGAGTTGTTGGAAGAGGAGCTGTAAAATGATTGATAGCAATTTCATAAATAAGTGTAGAAACATTTTTGGTCCGGAAAATGTTCTTACTGATAAGGCTGAATTAATCACATACAGTTATGATGCCACCCCAGGGATCCCTCGGGAGATTCCGGGGGTGGTTGTTTTTCCTGAAAATACCAGGCAGATTCAGGAACTAATTTTTCTTGCAAGGCAGACAAAAACTCCAATCTATCCAAGAGGCGCTGGAACATGCCTCAGTGGCGGTCCTGTTCCTCTTAGCAAAGGAGTTGTTATCGCCTTTCAAAAAATGAATAAAATAGTTGAAATTGATCCAGACAATCTTACAGCAACTGTTCAGCCTGGAGTTATTATCGCCGATTTAAACAATGCAGTTGCAAAATACGGACTTCTCTATCCACCAGACCCTGGCTCAATGGCAACTGCAACAGTTGGCGGCTCAGTGGCTGAAAACTCTGGAGGACTTCGTGGATTGAAATACGGAGTAACAAAACATTATATCATGGGAATGGAAGTAGTGCTTCCAACAGGAGAGATTTTCCGTTACGGTGGAAAAACCGTGAAAAATGTTACAGCCTACGATTTTACAGCTCTTTTTGTAGGATCAGAGGGAACCTTGGGAATAATTACTGAAATAATATGCAAACTCATCCCTGCACCAAAGTATCGCAAATCAATGATTGCTTTCTTTGACAGACTCGAAGATGCTGGTAAAACAGTCACTGACATTGTTCGTAATCATGTTATTCCAGCAACCCTTGAAATAATGGACAATGTCACAATACAGACCGTTGAAAACTATGCAAAGGTAGGACTTCCTACTGATGTAGAGGCATTGCTTCTTATAGAAGTTGATGGAATGGGTAAAGATTCTGTTGAATGGGAAGCTGAAAAATGCGTGGAAATAATAAAACAAAACAATGGTAAATATAAAATTGCGGAAACTGACGCTGAAAGAGACTCCCTGTGGGCAGCTCGTAGAGCAGCCTTACCAGCACTTGCACAGGTAAAGCCTACGACAGTTCTTGAAGATGCTACAGTACCGAGAACAAAAATTGTTGAGATGCTGGTTGCTATTCAGAATATTGCAAAAAAATATAATCTGATGATTGGAACATTTGGACATGCAGGTGATGGAAATCTTCATCCAACAATCCTTGTGGATCCAGCAGATAAAGATGAAATGCAAAAGCTCCATAAGGCTGTTGATGAAATCTTTGAGATCGCTCTCTCCTTAGGTGGAACTCTTTCTGGTGAGCATGGAATTGGTGTTGCAAAGCTTAAATATCTCAAAAATGAAATAGGTCTCGCTGGAGTTGAGACAATGCGTAGAATCAAACAGGCACTTGATCCTGACAATATTTTAAATCCTGGGAAACTTGTTCCTGTGGAGGGCTGAAGTGACAAAGACAGTTTTTGATGATGTGGAAACATTAAAAAAAGAACTACTTAGATGCATGAAGTGCGGAAATTGCATGTCCGTTTGTCCTGTTTATAATATAGAAAAAAAGGAATCATCAGTTGCCCGTGGTAAAATTGCACTTGGAGAGGCTGTGCTTGATGATAAAATTACCATAGATGACGAAACCCTTGTAAAGCTCATCTTTAACTGCCTTGTATGCAAATCCTGCATGCTTGCCTGTCCTTCTGGAGTCAGGTTTGACAGAATTATACTTGGATTGAGAGCAGCAATTGCAAGAAAAAAAGGAATTCCTTTTGTGAAAAAGGCACTTTTTGGCTTATTGAAAAATCCAGAACTCTTTGACAAGGGCATGAAAGCTTTTTCTGCAATGCAGGGATTTTTTCTTACAAAAGAAGGAGAAAAAACACGCGCACCCAGAGGATTTTTAAAACATCTCGGGAAAAGATTTGATAGAGATTTTGTTCTGCCAGAACTCAGCAAAGAGAGCTTTAGAGATAAGGTTTCAGAAGTTGTGGATGTGGAAAATTCTCAGACAACGGTCATATTTTTTACAGGTTGTTCTGTTAATTATTTTTACCCTGATGTTGGAGAGGATTTACTTTATGTTTTAAAGAAAAACAATGTTAAAACAATTACTCCCAAAAGCCAGAACTGCTGTGGTATGCCAGTAATGGTTCATGGAGATATTGATACAGCAAGAGAACTTGCGAGAAAAAATCTTGATGCTTTTGAAAAAACAAATGCTCAATATATTGTTACAGTTTGTGGTTCTTGCGGAAGTGCACTTAAACATGAATATCCAATAATTCTTGAAGGCTCTGAATATGAAGAAAAGGCAAAAAAGTGGGCTGAAAGAGTTTATGATATATCCACATTTCTTTTAAAGATTATTAAATTTGAGCCACCAAAAGGAAAAATAGAGCTAAAAGTTACTTATCATGATCCCTGCCATCTTAAAAAATCAATGAAAGTTGTTAATGAACCAAGACAGCTCATTAAAATGATACCAGGAATAACTCTGGTTGAAATGAAAAAGCCTGATGCATGCTGTGGAAGTGGTGGAAGTTATCATTTAACTCATGTAGATACTGCATTAAAAATTACTCAGGCAAAGACAGAGGATATAAAACAAACTCAAGCAGATGTGGTATGTACAGGATGTCCTGCCTGCATGATGCAAATCTTTGAAGGAATCCAGAGATGGAATGGAAATTGCAGAGTTTTGCATACAGTTAGTTTATTGGCTCAGTCATATAAAAAAGAGGAGGAATAAATTTGTTTGAACTTTTCAAGCAAAAAGCAGAAGCAATAAATGCAGAAGTGCATAAATTTCAAAGTAAAGCAGAGGCTCTTGATTTCATAAAAGACTTTATTAAACAGAATACTTCAAATAAAATTTCAAAGGCAGTGGTATGGTGTGATTCAGAATTTCTTGAAGGAGTTGACAAAGATGCTTTCCAAGAAGAGCTTCCCCAGATTGAGTTCAATATAGATCTTAATTCAGCAACATCAGCAAAAATAGGGATAAATCAGGTTGATTTTGGTATAGCAGAGACAGGAAGTCTTGTTGAAATATCAGAGAATGTCTCAAAGAGACTCTGTTCTACGTTGCCTGAAATTCATATAGCAATTCTTCCAATGAACAAGATCTTACCTGACATGGAGTCAGTATTTAAACAGATAGAAATTAAAAAATTTCCATATATGACAGTAATAAGTGGTCCAAGCAGAACTGCTGATATAGAGCGAGTTCTTACAATTGGAGTTCATGGACCTGAAAGGGTTGTTATTCTTTGTATTGAAAATTTTTAGGAGGAAAGAATTGATTAAAGAAGAAATAAAAAAAGCTTTACAAAATGCTAATCTTTCTGGAGCGCTAACAAGGTTTTCAGAAGCCTATGCTGTAAGCAGGCGTAAAGCCTATGAAGGACTTGATTTTGAAGAATTAAGAGAAAAAATAGCCTCTGCCAAAGCCTATGTGGCAGAACATCTTGATGAGCTTGTTCAAACTTTTATTAAATCTGCCCAGGCAAATGGAGCAAAGGTTTTTTATACAAAAAATCCTGAAGAAGCAAAAAACTACATTATTGATCTTGCAAAGAAAAACAATGTAAAAAGTATTGTTAAATCAAAATCAATGGCAACAGAGGAGATTCATTTAAATAAATACCTTAAAGAGCATGGCATTGAAGTTAATGAAACAGATCTTGGAGAATGGATCATTCAGCTTGCAGGGCAGAGGCCTTCACATATGGTACTTCCTGCAATACATCTTACAAGGTATGATGTTTCTGATGTTTTTACAAAAAAAGTTGAGCCTGTAGAACCTGATATTGCCCAGATGGTAAAATTTGCAAGAAAACATCTAAGAAGAAAATTTCTTGCAGCAGACATGGGTATTACAGGAGCAAATATAGCAGTGGCAGAGACAGGCACACTGGTCATATTTACAAATGAGGGTAATGCTCGTCTTACAATGGTTTTGCCAAAGATTCATGTAGCAGTTGTAGGAGTTGAAAAGCTTGTTTCAAAGCTGGAAGATATATTCCCGATCATAAAAGCTTTACCAAGAAGTGCAACAGCTCAGCTCATAACAAGTTATATATCTTTTGTAACCAAACCTGAAATTCATATAGATGGCTCCCAAAAGGAGTTTCATATAATATTGCTTGACAACAAACGGAGTGAGATAGCAAAGGATCCTATTTTTAAACAAACACTGCAATGCATTCGCTGCGCTTCCTGTCTCAATGTATGTCCAGTATTCAGACTTATAGGTGGACATGTCTTTGGTAAAGTTTATACAGGTGGAATTGGAACAATTCTTACAGCATGGACAGAAGGACTTAAAGCTTCAAGTGATATTCAAGGATTATGTATTCAATGTGGAAACTGTGTTAGAGTATGTCCAGGTAAAATAAATATTCCTGAGCTTATTCTGGAGATTCGTAAAAGACTTGCAAAAGAAGAAGGATTGAGCTTCAAAACAAAGGCAATCTACTCAATTGTAAACAATAGGAAACTATTCCATTCAATATTAAGAGCAGCTTCAAAACTTCAAAAACCCTTTGAATCAAAAGGTTTTATAAGACATCTTCCTTTCTTTCTGTCAGAACTAACTCAGGAAAGAAGCCTGCCTGCAATTGCTGATATTCCTTTTAGAGATAGATTCAAAAAAATTAAACAGCCAGAATGTAAAAACAAGGCTGTATTTTTTGCAGGTTGCCTTATTGATTTTGCTTATCCTGAAATTGGAGAAGCTCTTGTTAAGCTTCTTAATGCTGCAGGCATAGAAGTTCTGTTTCCGGATGAACAAACATGCTGTGGTGCACCTGCAAGATATTCAGGTGTGATGGATGTGGCAGCAAACAATTCAAAACAGAATGTGGAGGCCTTATTAAGTGTAGATGCAGATTATATTGTATCTGCCTGTCCAACATGCACTGTGGCACTTAAAAAACAGTTTATTAAAGATTTAAAGGAACAGAATTACGATGAAAAATTAATAAGCTCTGCTCAAAGGCTTGCGGAAAAAGTATTTGATGCCTCTGAGTTAATTAATAAGCTTATAAAGGATGGCAGAATTAAATTTAAAGAACTTCCTGAAATTACCTTCACCTATCATGATCCCTGCCATCTTATAAGAAGTCTTAATATATTTCAGGAGCCAAGAGAGAGTCTTATTTCAGCAGGACTTAAACTCGTTGAAATGTTCGAGTCTGACACATGCTGTGGCATGGGTGGAAGTTATTCATTAAAATTTCCTGAAATATCAGTTAGTATCCTGAGAAGAAAGCTTGAAAACATTAAAAAAACACAAACAAAGCTTGTTTGCACAGACTGTCCAGGTTGTGTAATGCAGATTCGTGGAGGAATTGATAAAGAAGGACTTCAGATAGAAGTAAAACATTCACTCCAGGTGCTTGCTGAAAGAATTAAATGAAAGAGTTATAATAGAACGCTTATAACAAACGGAGGAGGTATATGCTCGTAAATCTCTCAATTGGTAAAAAACTCGGTATAGGATTTGGAATTGTCATTATTTCTCTTATTTTCATTGCGGTTTTAGGTGTGATTGCTTTTTTTCAAATTCAATCATTGAAGGATGAGAATGTCTTAACTACGATAAAAACAATTTGCCTTCTAATTACAGGAGTTGCTTTATCTACGATATTAATTGGATTTCCCCTTGCTATTTCCATTTCAAAATCTATTAGAAGATCAGCGATGGAACTTAAATCAGTTCTCGGCACTCTTAACAAAGGAGATTTCACAGTTGACATTAATGTCTACTGTAGAGACGAACTTGGTGATGCCTGTCAGATTTTACAAGAAATTATTCTAAAACGCAGGAAATTTTTTGCAGAATCAAAAAGGATATCTGATTCTCTTGCTTCATCTTCTGAAGAACTTTCAGCAACAACAGAGGAGATATCCCGTAATCTCAAATCTCAAACAGAGCGTGCCAGTCAGATAGCCAGTGCTGCAGAGGAAATGAGCCAGACAGTTGTTGACATAGCAAAAAATGCTTCAAACATAGCAGAAGTGAGTGTTGAAACTGCAAAAGTAGCTAAAGATGGAAGAGATATGACACTTAACACAGCCAATGAAATAAAAGTAATAGAAGGAGCAATTCAGAAACTTTCAGAAGTAATAAATGTTCTTGGAGATCGTTCCCGCCAGATTGGAGAGATTGTGACAGTAATTAAAGACATTGCAGATCAGACAAACCTGCTTGCATTGAATGCAGCAATTGAGGCAGCAAGGGCAGGAGAGCAGGGTCGTGGCTTTGCTGTGGTTGCCGATGAAGTGCGTAAGCTTGCAGAGAGAACAACAAAGGCAACTGATGAGATAGCGGAGATGATAAGAGGCATTCAGAGTGAGGTAGATGTTGCAGAGGGTTCTATGGAGGATGCTACAAAGAAGGTGGCAAGCGGAGTTGAGTTAAGCCAGAAGGCAGCACAGATACTTGGCCAGATATTAAACAAAGCACAGGAACTGCAGAGTATGATACAGCAAATAGCCAGTGCAACAGAAGAAATGAGCTCAGTTACAGACCATATAACACAGGACATTGGAAGCATTGCAGAGGGAATAAAAGAGATTGCCACTTCAGTGGAACAGACTTCTCAAACAGCATCTGACATCAGAAAACTTGGTAAAGATTTAAATATTGCAATAGGAATTCATAAAGCTATAAAGGAGGAATAGAATGCTCAAAAAATTCAGTGTAAAAAGGGTGTTACAGGGCAGGCTTTTTAAAGGAGAGGAAATTGTATCAGGAATTACAAAATTTTTAAAAGAAAATTCAATTACCTCTGGGCTTATAAGTGGAATAGGAGCTGTTAAAAAAGCCAGAGTAGGGTATTATGACCAGAGTGAAAAGGAATATGTCTCTCATGAATTTAACGAGCCGATGGAAATACTCTCATTAAAAGGTAATATCTCAATAAAAGATGGTGAGCCTTTTGCACACATTCACATTGTTCTTTCAAAAAAGGATTTTTCATGTATTGGTGGACATCTTTATGAAGCTGAGGTTTTTGCTTTTGAATTTGAAATCCTGGAATTGGAGGGGAATTCTTTCATCAGGGGTTTTGATGAGGAAACTGGGCTATTCTTATGGAAAAATTAACTCAACATCTCTTCAAGAGTTACCTTAACACATTCTGAAAGAGCTTGAAGATTATAACCACCTTCAAGCACAAATATCTTAGGAACATGAGAAGCCCTAAGAATGCTTTTTACAATACTTCTTACTCCTTCTGTTGAGACATTTATATGGCTCATGGGATCATCTTTATGCATATCATAACCTGCTGAGACAAGGATAAGTTCAGGTTTTGCTTCTCTTATTTTCTGAGGCATTATATCTTGAAAAACTGTCAAATACTCTTTCGTGCCTGAGCCAGATCTCAATGGTACATTATAAGTGCATCCTTCTCCAGCACCTCTTCCTATTTCAAGCTCTCTACCTGTTCCAGGATAAAAAGGAAATTGATGGGAACTAAAATAAAAAACAGAACAGTCATCTTCAAATATATGCTGGGTTCCATTTCCGTGATGAACATCAATATCAACTATAAAAATTTTTTTAACTCCCTTTGTCTTTGCATAGGCTGCACCAACTGCTACATTATTAAATATACAAAATCCCATTGCAGCATCAATTTCAGCATGATGCCCCGGAGGTCTTACCGCACAAAAGGCACTATCAAAATCTTTATTTAACACACCATCCACAGCACTCAGCACAGCACCCACTGCATAGCATGCCACCTCAAAAGAATTTTCGCTGAGATAAGTATCTGGATCTATGTATCCTGGTGGAGAATTTTTAATTTTTTCTATATAGTGGAGTTCATGAACCAGAGAAAGTTCCTCTTCAGTTGCTTTTCTTGGTTTAATGTGAAATAATCTATTCCATATTCCTTCTTTTTTTAGATGATTAACAATTGCAATGAGTCTATCCTTTGATTCAGGATGATTTGAAGGCGTCTCATGTTTTAAGAAAATGTCGTCATAAATAAATGCAATTTTTTTATCCATAGAAAATGATATCCATTTATTTTATTGTTTTATCTCATCAAAATTCAAAATATCCATGTATTCCCATTCTCTCCATGCCATCACATATATTTTATTTTTACTGGCATGTTTTATAACCTGTTCAGGAGAAGTGATACTACCAAATATTATTATCAATTTTTTACCCTTGAATTCAGGGAAAAACTCAAAAAATCTCTTTGCTTTTTTCTTTATATCATCAACATCTTTAACATATGGTGTTGATTTAACTTCTATCATAAAAACCATATCATCACAAGTTGCCACTGCATCTACCTCATAATCCTCACCTTTTATTCTCTTAAGTATTCTTTGCCCAAGCATCTGAATGTCGCAATTAAAATACTTACTTAACACTGGGCGCAGGGCAGGTGCAATCAGGTCTTCCACTATCGTACCCATTTTCTTTGCAAGATTACTCCATTCTTTGTTTTTTCTCTTGTTTTCTTCCTGTTGCTCTCTCTTAAATTTAAGCATTTCATTTTTGAAGTCTTTCATTTCATTTTTGAACTCTATCATTTCATTTTTGAACTCTCTCATTTCCAGAGATAGTTTTTTATTTTCTTCTGCAAGTCTCTCAATTGCCATTTCAGTTTTCCGAGCCTGATAAATAAGCTCCATTAAAGCCTGTTCAAGTTGATCAACTCGTTTTTCTAATAAAGTTTCCTGCATATTTAATCTCCATCATTTTTTATTTTTATAATATTATGAAATCGATTGTATTTGCAAATCAAATTTATTATCATGAAATTGTTGTCAGTTTTCTTTATTAGCATTTTCAGGTTTCAGGGCAGAATTCTCAAACTTTACAAAGATGAAAGGATACTGTAAGGCTTGGAAAACTTCTATTTGATTTTGACTCAGAGCAAATGCATGCAAGATACAAAGCTATTGATGTTATAATGCTAAATTATGGTTAATGTCAAGATGACAATTCAGTATGATGGCAGTAATTATTCTGGCTGGCAGAGGCAGAAAAAGGAGCTGTCTATTCAGGCAGTGATTGAAGGAGCTCTTTCAAAGATATTTCAAACAGAAATAAAAATTCGCGGAGCCGGAAGAACTGATGCAGGAGTTCATGCCATTGAACAGGTTGCAACCTTTAAAGCCAATGTTAAAATGCCTTTAAGTAGCCTTAAAAAAGCTCTAAATTCTTTGCTGCCTCCTGATATAAGAGTAATTGAAGTTGAAGAAGTTGTTGCTGAGTTCCATCCTCAGTACTCAGTAAAAAGAAAATCTTATGTTTACTACTTGTGTATTGATGAACAGTGTTGTTGTTTTATTCAAAGATATGTATGGCACTATCCAAGAAAGCTCAATTTATCTTTAATGGAAGAATCCCTATCTTTGTTTAAAGGAACCAGAGATTTCACAGCTTTTTCTGGCAGTACTGAGGTAAAGAATAAAGTAAGAACTGTTTATGATTTTACCATGCAGAGGCTTGACAATTTCTGTTTCATGGACATGAACATGAGTGGTAATTTTATCAAATTCAGGATAGAAGCTGATGGATTTTTAAGATTCATGGTAAGAAATATAGTTGGATGCATTGTAGAAGTAGGCAGAGAGAAACTCAGTATTGAGTCAATTAATGAGGCTTTCATCACAGGGAAGAGGCCTTCCAGAATGCAGACAGCCCCTTCCCGTGGACTTTTTTTAGAAAAAATATATTACTGACCTTCCTCACCTTCAAATTTCTCTATCATCTCTATTTTTTCCTGACAGTCTCTGCAGTATATGGCAAATGGAAGGATTTTGAGCCTTTCCTCAGGAATTTCATCACCGCACATTTCACATATTCCATAGGTGCCTTCCTCAAGTTTTCTTAGGGCTTCTTCAATTTTCTTTAAGATGTCTCTATGTGTGCTTAACTGTTTCAGGCTTATGTCTTCTGAAAGATCAATAACACTCAAATCAGCATCATCCATACCTGCTTCAACAATCTGTCGCTTTTCTACGGTTTGAAACTTTTTCATCTCTTCGCGAGCTTCCCTTAGAATCTGCTCTTTCATTTGATTGAGCATTTTTTTTAATCTATCTTTTCTTTCCTGATCTATTTTCATTTAAACCTCCATTATTTCTTTCTCTTTTTGCTCAAGAGCATGGTCAACTTTTTCAATAAAGGAGTTTGTTATTTTTTGTATTTCTTCCTGAAGTCTGCGAGATTCGTCCTCACTCAATTTCTTTTCTTTTTCAGCTTTTTTAATTTCTTCAATAATATCTCTGCGGATGTTTCTTATTGCTACTCTTGCTTCTTCAGCTCTTTTACGGACTACTTTCACAAGTTGCTTTCTTCTTTCTTCTGTTAAAGGTGGAATAACTATTTTAATAATTTTTCCATCGTTAATTGGTGTAAGTCCCAAATCTGACTTCATTATGGCTTTTTCTATGTCTGCAAGCATCCTCTGTTCCCACGGCTGAATTGTAATCATTCTTGGCTCAGGAATCCCGAGTGTGGCAACCTGATTAAGAGGAACCATGCTTCCATAGTAATCCACTCTAATGTTATCAAGAATTCCAAGAGAGGCTCTACCTGTTCTAAATGTAGAAAGATCTTTTTTAAAGACTTCCAATGCTTGATTCATTTTTTCATTAGCTTTCTTCTTGAATTCCTGCATCATTTTTCACCTCTTTTAAAACAATGCTTCCTATTTTTTCTCCTAAGACTATCTTTTTTAAATTATCTGGTTTTTTGATATTGAATACCACAATAGGGAGATTGTTATCCATGCAAAGTGTAATAGCAGTTGAATCCATCACTTTAAGAGAATTTCTTATTACATCCATATAGGTAAGTGTATCAAATTTTTTCGCCTTTGAATCTTTAACCGGATCTGATGAATAAATTCCATCCACCTTTGTTCCCTTAAGGATAACATTAGCACCGATTTCAATTGCTCTGAGAGCTGCTGCTGTGTCAGTGGTAAAATAGGGATTCCCCGTGCCAGCAGCAAATATCACTACACGACCTTTTTCAAGATGTCTTATTGCTTTTCTTCTTATGTAAGGCTCAGCAAGCTCTCGCATCTCAATTGCTGATTGAACACGGGTATCAACTTCTTGTTTTTCAAGAGCATTTTGAAGTGCCAGTGCATTAATTACTGTTGCAAGCATTCCCATATAGTCTGCTGTTGCTCTTTCAATCCCCTGTGCCTCAGCTTCACTACCACGCCATATATTACCTCCACCAATAACAATAGCAATTTCAACTCCTAATTGATAGGCTTTTTTTATTTCCTCTGCCATGTATTTTACAGTAAAAGGATCAATACCATAGCCCTGCTCCCCCATAAGGGCTTCACCACTAAGCTTCAGAAGAATTCTTTTATAAACAGGTTTATTCACATTGACCTACCTGAAATCTAACAAACCTTCGGACTACAATATTTTCACCGAATTTTGCAATTTTTTCATTAATGAGGTCTTTTATTTTTTTCTCAGGCTCTTTAATAAAAGGCTGTTCAAGAAGGCACATCTCTTCAAAGAACTTTTCAAGCTTTCCTTCAATAATTTTTTCAACAACCTGAGGTGGTTTATTCCCCTTTATTTGAGCCTTGTAAATCTCTTTTTCTTTATTTATAACCTCTTCTGGCACATCCTCTCTTTTTATATATTGAGGATTTGATGCTGCAATGTGCATTGCAATGTCTTTACCGAGCTGACGAAACTCTTCATTTCTTGCAACAAAATCTGTTTCGCAATTAAGCTCAAGCATTACTCCGATTTTGTCCATATGAATGTAGGATGTTATAATTCCTTCTCTGGCATCTCTTGTTGCTTTTTTTTGAGCAGTGGCAAGTCCTTTTTGCCTTAAATATTCAATTGCTTTATCAAAATCTCCTCCTGATGCTTCAAGTGCTTTTTTACATTCCATCATTCCAGCACCTGTTTTTTCTCTGAGTTCTTTTACCATTTGAGCAGTTATTGCCATCTGTGTCCTCCTTTATGGTTCAATGTATTCTGTCATTGATTTCTCATACTCCTCTTCCTGGAGTATTTTTTCTTTTATTGCAGCCTTTTCAGCTTCTTCTTCAAGACGTTTTGTGAAAACTTCCTTGCCTTCAAGCACAGCATCAGCCATCTTTGATGTAATAAGTTTAATTGCTCTAATTGCATCATCATTTCCTGGTATAACATAATCAACAAGGTCAGGATCACAATTTGTATCAACAATTGCAACGATTGGAATTCCAAGCTTTATTGCCTCTTCAACAGCTATTTTTTCTTTTTTTATGTCTACGATATATATTGCTTTTGGAAGTTCCATCATATCTTTAATTCCAATTAGATTTAACTCAAGCTTTTGTCTTTCCTTTTCTAATTTTGCAATCTCTTTTTTCGTGTGTAAATAAAGAGTGCCATCTTCTTTCATCTGTTCAATTCTTTGCCACTTTTCAACACTTTTTCGGACTGTGGAAAAATTGGTAAGCATTCCTCCAAGCCAGCGATGATTTACATAAAAAACTCCTGCTCTTTTTGCCTCTTCCTGGATTGCCTCCTGAGCCTGCTTTTTTGTACCAACAAAAAGAATGCTTCCTCCTTCTGCTGAAACTGTTTTTAAAAATTCATAAGCCTCCTCAATTCCTTTAACTGTTTTCTGAAGATCAATAATATGAATGCCGTTTCTTTCTGCAAAGATATACTTTTTCATTTTTGGATTCCATCGTTTGACCTGATGGCCAAAATGAGCACCTGCTTCAAGAAGCTCTTTCATTGTAACTACTGACATAAAAAACCTCCTTAAATGGTTTTAACCTCCGCCCTTTCTCCTTAACCTTTAAGGACCATCGGAGAAATTTCAGGGCGTGTGTTTTTAAAAGAGTCAAAGACTCTTTAACATTAAATTTAAAATTTATCATATTTTTTCAATTTCTTTCAATTACCTCCATTTTATCCTTTATTTTTTTGGCTTTAAAAAGGACTTTATCAACTTCTTTAAAAAATTTTTTATAGTCTTTATAAAACTTGAAGCTTTCACATTTACCGATGCAGCCTATCGCACCAGAGGCACTGACAGAAGTTTTTTTATATCGAGCTTTAAACTCCTCCTTTACTCTTTCAGCAAATTTTATCGCTCCTTCTTGAGATGATCCAATAAGAATGCATCCAAATTCGTCTCCTCCTATTCTTGCAACAACATCTTCCTTTCTTTTGAAATTTTTTAAAACTTTTGCAAAAAGCTTTATAAGTCTGTCTCCTTCAGGATGTCCAAACATATCATTGACTTTTTTTAGACTGTCAAGGTCAAAAAGAATGAGACAGAAACTGTTTCCATATCTTAAACTCCTTGAATATTCTTCTTCAAGCCTCTGAAAAAAGAATCTCCTGTTATATATTCCTGTGAGAGAATCGGTTATTGAAGCTTTATAAAGTTTTTTATTTATTTTTTGTAATTCTGATGTTTTTCTATCTACTTCCTTTTGCAACTGTTCGTTAAATTTTAAATTTTCATGGTAAAGTTTAAAAAGTGTTAATACTGCAGAGAAAAGCTTAACCATTGAAACAAAAAAGAAAATATAGTCTTCATCAAAGGCATTAACCTCAGGATGTGAAAAGTTGATTACTCCGACTATTTTATTCTCAACTTTTACAGCAACAGATAAAACCGAACCTATTGGAAGGCTGGAAAGCTTTTTGTCAAATCTCTCATCTTTTGTTACATCAGGCACATAAATAAAATTTCCTTTTTTAAAAGCCGCATCTGCCAGGCTACTGTCAATATTAAATATTTTTTTCTTGAAATCTTTAAATTTAATTTTCCCTGTAGCAACCTTTAGAACAAGCCAGTTCAATTCAGGATGTTTCTCCATAAATGATATATTTTCAACAGGAAGTAGTTTTATAAATTCATCAAAACAGTAGGAGATAAACTTGTAAATATCCTTTTCAGCATAAATCCTGTCAAGAATTTTATTAATAGAAGAAATGACTCTTATGGATAGCTCAGCACTACATGCAAAATCTTCGGTCAGTTCAAGAAGAGATTTTTCTATAAAGGAGTGTTTTTTAATGTGTTCTAAAATAATTTGTTTTAATTCTTCATCGCTTAGTTTATCCAGATTTTCGACTTTAAAAATTTTTCCAATATCTAATAAAAATTCTCTCATAAGTTTTCCACCTCTTTGAGAATCTCTTTTAATTCATTAACTAATTCTTCTGGTTCAGGAACATCTAAGAGTTTATAAACTTTTTCTCTATAAAATTCACTCTCTATTTTAACTTCAAAAGGATGGTAACCAAGCTTTTCAGCAATAGAATTTGAGAGTTGAACAAGAGCAACATTTTTTGCATATTTCACAGATTTTTGAGGAGGCTCGTGATGATAAAGAATTACATCGCAGAATATCTCCGGCAGTCCCCAAATCTCAGCAAGCCATTTTCCCATTTCTGAATGAGTTGTGCCGAGAATTTTTTTCTCTGCCTGAGTTAAAGAGTTTTCCCTTGACAGAGCTTGCTCTATTTTTTGAAACTGCTCATAAAAAGCATAATTAAGAGCAAAAAGTCCAATATCATGAAGAACACCGGTTGCGAAATTATCTTCTGAAGGCTCATTCAGAAATTTTTCTGAAATAATCTGACATACTGTGCCTGTAGCAATAGAATGTTTAAAAAGCCTCATATAACTTTTTTCTTTTTCTTGTGAGGATTTAAAAAGGCTGAATATTGATATACTTAAAGCAATGTTTTTTAATGCTTTAAATCCTATTTTAAGAAGAGCATCTTTCACTGTTGTAATTGGTTTATAAATGCCGAAATAAACTATATTGGCAACACCAAGAACCTTTGACATAATTGGCGGGTCTCTTTCAATAATATCTACAAGTTCATCAAGATGTGTAAGCTCTTTTGATGTTAAATTAAGTATTCTTTCAGCAGTCCATGAAAGCGTAGGAAGTTTTTTAAGTTTTTGAATGTCTATTCTTATGTCAGTTTTGGAGTTCATAAAAATCCTTCTTGCTTAAAATTATTTTAAATAATACAATATAAATTATGGAGTTTTCAATAAATTTTAATAACATTATTGGAATTGTAGCAGGAATAATAACAACAAGTGCTCTTGTTCCGCAGGCATTAAAAATCTACAGAACAAAATCTGCCAGAGATGTTTCACTGACAATGTTTATTTTTATGGCAGTAGGAATAACGCTATGGTTTGTCTACGGAGTTTTAATCAAAGAAATTCCAGTTATCTTAGCAAATTCTGTCTCATTGATTCTAATTTTTTCAATTATTTTTATGAAAATTCGTTATGGTTAAAGTCTTTTTGCTACCAAGGCAAACTGCCTGAGCTTTTCAACCATTTTATCGGGGTGAGAGGATTTGAACCTCCGACACCACGGTCCCGAACCGTGCGCGCTGCCAGACTGCGCTACACCCCGTTTTTTTATATTAACACTTTTCTGTCACTCTGAGCATCCTCATTCTTTTTTTGTCATTCCAAGCACCTCGATAGTGTAAGGAATCTCTGACTACCTTCAATATCAATAAAAAAGCACTGGATTGAACTCGGTCTCATAAATCCTGTTCAATCTGAAGTCTTTTTCAATATCCAATCCTCTATTGGCTGATATAAGAAGGAGAGATTCCTCGGGGCATCGAACCCTTCGGAATGACAAATAAATTATAACATTCTTATTATTCCGCATTGTCTTGTAGATTGTCTGCCATGAAATCTATAAGAAGCATATTCATTGCTTTTGCAGTATGTGCAGTCATCTGAAATCCATATATTTTGTCTTTTAACTCCTAAGGAAATCGCCTGAAGAAGATTTGCAACTCCTATATCAATGTAGTTTTTGCCATTTACTCTAAAAATATAATCCTCTCCAGGATTTTCCTTCTTCATTGCATCAACCACTTCCTCACCAACTTCGTAACAGCATCCTTTAATGTATGGACCAAAGGCAATTAGCAAGTTTTCTGGCTTACATCCATAAACTTCATTCATTTTTATAATTGTCTTTTTTAAAATTCCTTTAGCTGTTCCACGCCATCCAGCATGAACTGCGGCAATTACTTTTTTTTCTGAATCAAATATCAGCGCTGGCAGACAATCTGCTGTTTTTATCCCTATAAAAAGATTTTTTTGATCTGTAATCACTGCGTCTGCTATGGATGGCTCAGCGTAAGAATTCAAAATTGCTATAAAATCTGTATGTCTTTGAACAGGAATGTAAAGCTTAAATGGAAGCGAATTTTTAAAATCTTCAAATTTCTCTATCTTTTTTGTAAAAAATGCTTCAATCTGTAGTCCATTAAATATTTCTGGATAAATGACCATTATTTTATTATACATCTCGAAAAAAAGCATGTTCCATTTTTTAAGAATTTTTTGTGATAATTAATTGATGGGCTATGCAACAAAAATAAAAAAGATCAATGAAAAAGAGCTAATTAAAATCCCTCTTGAAGAATTAAAAATCAAAAAAACTTTACCCTTTGATGTCTACATTCGTGATTCAGGAATAGATAAAAAAATTTTCAATAAAGGAACGATACTTTCAAATAGTTTTATTGAAGTATTGAAGGAAAAAGGAATAAGTCATGTTTATGTTGAAAAATCTGATCTGGATACTTATAAATCAAGAGCATTGCCCGAATCAGTTTTAGACTCTCCAGTAGCTTTTAAAAATTATTCTTTTTGGAAAGAAAAATTCTATCAGATTGACAGAAATCTTTTAATCCCCGGTATTGAAGTTGATTTTCCTATTTATCACTTAAAGGATTTTAACTTCAAAAAAATTGTTGAAGCATCATCGGAAAAACCATCAATGATTTATGGAGATACTATCCCTGAGGAAGGGGATATTTTAATTGAAAAGAAGGATTTGCCTTTATTTAGAGAGTACATTGAATTTCTGAGTAAAAGAGTTGAAGAAAAAGAGCTGATAATAAAAGAATCTGCAAAAGTTTTAATAGCTGAAGTTTTAAATGAACCAAGAAGTGGAGAAAAAATAAAAAAAGTGGGCAAAGTTGTCAATAATATCATAGAAACAATACTTGATAAGCCTGACTCAATTTATGAACTTTTACATTTAAAAGGTTATGATTACTATACTTACACTCACTCTGTTAATGTGGGAGTTTTGTCTGTAGGATTGGGAATACAGATAGGACTTGACAGAGATACTATATATAAACTTGGAATTGGTGCAATTTTGCATGATTTAGGAAAAAGTCAGATTCCCAATGAAATACTCAATAAACAAGGAAGGCTCAATGAGACAGAATACAATATCATAAAACAGCATGTTTTATTTGGATATGAAATCCTTAAAGAAAAAAAAGAAGTTCCTAAAGAATCTCTTTTAGCAGTACTTCAACATCATGAAAAACTCTCAGGAAGGGGATATCCATATGGCTTGAAGGGAGAAGAAATAAAGCTTTTTGGAAGAATTACAGCAATTGCAGACTGTTATGATGCTTTAACAACCAGAAGACCGTATAAGCCTCCACTCACTCCATATTTTGCACTTTCCATAATTGTAAAAGAAAAAGGAGATCATGACACGGAGCTTTTAAAGGCTTTCATAAAAATGCTCGGTAAAATACAATGAGCAGTTTATTTGATAAACCCTTAGAAAGCATAAAAAAACAACCTCTTGCTTATAGAATGACTCCAAGAAATCTTGATGAATATATTGGTCAACATCATATTCTTTCAGAGGGAAAGCTTCTTCGCAGAGCAATTGATTCAGACAGAATTGCTTCACTTATTTTATATGGACCTCCAGGCACCGGTAAAACAGCTCTTGCAAGAATAATTGCAAACAAAACAAAGGCTCATTTTCAATGGCTTAATGCAACAACTTTAAACATCGAAGAAATAAGAAAGCAGATTTTTGCAGCAAAGCAAAGACTGAGTAAAGGTGAAAAAACAATTCTTTTTATTGATGAAATTCACAGGCTTAGCAGGATTTCTCAGGATGCCTTGCTTCCTGATATTGAAGAGGGAAACATAATTCTTATTGGAGCAACCACTGAAAATCCCTTTTTTTATCTTAATTCTGCTCTTGTTTCCAGAAGTCATGTCTTTGAATTAAAACCTTTGACTGAACAAGAGATTATAACAATTCTTAAAAGAGCACTGTCTGATAAAGAACGTGGCTTTGGAGAGTTAAAAATTGAAATTACACCTGAAGCACTCCTTCATCTTGCAAAATCTTCTGAGGGTGATGCAAGAAAAGCTCTTTCAGCTCTTGAAATCGCTGTTTTAACTACACAACCTGACAGTGCTGGAATTATAAGAATTGATACAAAAATCGCTGAAGAAAGCATTCAGAAAAAACACATTGTCTATGATAAAGCAGGAGATGAACATTATGATACAGCCTCAGCTTTTATTAAAAGCATGCGTGGAAGTGATCCTGATGCAGCAGTTTACTGGCTTGCAAAGATGATTTATGCTGGTGAAGACCCTCGTTTCATTGCCCGTAGAATAGTAATTGCAGCAAGTGAGGATGTTGGACTGGCTGATCCAATGGCTTTGGTTGTTGCAACCTCAGCAGCACAGGCAGTTGAATTTGTAGGGATGCCAGAGGCAAGAATAATTCTTGCTCAGGCAGCTATTTATGTTGCACTTGCACCGAAGAGCAATGCCTGTTACAGAGCAATTGAAGAAGCATTAAATGATATTGAGGCAGACCGTAGTTTTCAAGTTCCAGAGCATCTGAAAGACTCTCATTACAAAGGAGCTAAAAGACTTGGGCATGGAAAAGGTTATAAGTATCCTCATGATTATGGTGGATATGTTGAACAGGATTATCTTCCCGAGAAGAAGAAGTATTATAAGCCTTAAACTCCTCTTAAGTTTCCAAAAATATACTTGTGAATCTGAAGATTTAGCCTTACTGAAAGACCATCACTAATTATCCATTTAGCAAGCTCTGCTGGATTAAGAATT
The DNA here is from genome assembly GCF_040451425.1 of Thermodesulfovibrio sp. 3462-1. Lineage (NCBI taxonomy): Bacteria > Pseudomonadati > Nitrospirota > Thermodesulfovibrionia > Thermodesulfovibrionales > Thermodesulfovibrionaceae > Thermodesulfovibrio > Thermodesulfovibrio obliviosus. The sequence goes on along the minus strand of NZ_CP144374.1, from coordinate 1,379,664 downwards.
CCATAGGCAGGAGAAAAGAGGATTTCTTTAACTTTTATTTCATGATTTTTTAAAAAATCTTTTGCCCACTCATAGTCAGCCCTGTCAGTTAAAACGAATTTAAGTTCATCAATTTTTTTAAGAAATTTAAGATTTTCAATATAGTTTCTTTCACTCATTCCACTTCCCGGAGTTTTTATATCCATAATTATTTTCACCTGAGGATTTACTCTTTCAATAGAAATTGAACCATTTGTTTCAAGAAGGACTGTATGAGTTTGGACAAGCTGATTCATAATTTCATAAACTTCCTCCTCGAGGAGAGGTTCACCACCTGTTATCTCAACATATTTAAATGGAAATGAATGAATTTTTTTTAAAACTTTATCAATTGAAAGCTCTTCACCTTCATAATAAGCATACTTTGTATCACAGTAGGAGCATCTGAGATTACATCCTGTAAGTCTCAGAAAAATCATAGGAATACCTGCAAGAGAGCTTTCTCCTTGAATGCTTGCAAAGATTTCACAGACTTTCATATTTTTAGATTTGCATTTATTATTTTATAGCCCTGTGGAGTCTCCTTTAGCCAGACCTTTGCAGTAAATCTATCATTCGGTAAAAATCCATAGGAAAGCTCTTTCCAAACCACTACTGTGACATCACCTTCATGTTTAATCTCAGCCACAGGATGTTTTGCAAAGGAAAGCAATGCTCGGACAGCTTCAGCTTCTTTTGATTTTATAATGGCAGGGTCATTTTTGATTTTGTATTTTTCATCACCATATACACGCTTTGTAAAAAGGTCAACAAATCCAGTTATGTATTCATCTGAATGCCTTGCCACAAACCACCATCTTAGAAAATCATTGGGAAGGGGATAAACTCTGTATTGATGGGCTTCAATTTTCTGTTTAAGAAAATCTATTGCCTCTGCTTTAAGGTAAGCCTTTGTTGCAATGTATAAGGCAATGAAAGCCAGTGAAAAAATATATAAAAATTTTGCCTGCTTTTTAAATTTTATTGAAAGAAAAACTGCCAATAAAAGAGGGATTAAAACATAGGGATCAATTATAAAAGTTAAAGAGAGGTTATAAGAATTCCAGTCAAAGGGAGAAAAAATTTTTGTTCCGTATTGATTTGTGAGATCAAGAAAAAGATGAAGGGCATAGGCTATGAATGAACAGCAGTATGCTTTCAAAAAGCCTAATTTTTTGCGAAAAATTATCCCTGGTAAAAGAGGGAACAAAAACAATGCTCCAATTCCATGAGTGATTCCTCTGTGATACATAAGAAAAAGCTCTTTGCTGTAAAGCCTCGTGAGAATATCAATATCAGGCATCAGGGAACTAACAAGAATAATAGCAAGAATTAATCTATTTTTACTGAGCGTTTTTCCCAATACAAATCCAGACAGAGTATGGGTAACAGGATCCATAAAAAAATTGTAACAAAAATTAAATAAATAAAAGAAGTTTTGTTTTGTGCTTGACATTTGAAGAAAATTTATGTATTATAACTTAATCAAAAATTAGGAAAGGAGGCATAAAGTGGAAGCACCAACCTTTTTGGGAATGTTGTTACCTTCAATTCCGCCGTATGTTAGTTATTCTTGGTTAGCAATTATATTTCTTATTATTGTTTCTTTAATCGTTAGAGGAAAGTTATCTTTAATTCCATCGGGAATTCAGAATGTTATGGAAGTTATTCTGGAATTTTTATCAAGTCAGGCACGAGATGCAGTTGGGAGTAAGTATGCGAAAACTTTTATTCCCCTTCTTGGAACTTTATTTCTTTACATTCTTACCTGTAACTTATTTGGACTTATTCCAGGTTTTGAATCTCCAACAGGAAACCTAAATACAAATGCTTCAATGGCTGTTCCAGTATTTTTTATTTATCAATTTTATGGTTTTAAGGTTCACGGAATAAAATATCTTGAACATTTTTTAGGTCCTATTAGAAGCATTTATGCAATTCCTTTCATGGCTTTTATGTTTATTGTAGAATGGATCAGCCATCTTGCAAGACCTGTTACACTTTCTGTCCGACTTTTCGGTAATATGATGAGTAAACATCTCCTATTAATGGTTCTTGGAGTTTTAACGCCTTTGCTTGTTCCTACTCTTGTTTTAATTTTAGGAACTGCAGTTAGCTTTATTCAAGCATATATTTTTATGATTCTTACAGCAGCTTATATTGGTGGTGCAGTAGAAGAGTCTCATTAAAAAATAAACAAAGAAAGGAGGTGTAAGGTAATGAAAAAGGTTTTAACAGCAATTGTTTTATTAACTCTTCTTCTTTCTGCTGGAATAGCCTTTGCTGCAGAAGCTACCCCTGATGCTGCAAAGTTGAATTACTATGGTTTTGCAAGCCTTGGCGCCTTGGTAGGAATTGGTCTTGCAGCAGCTGGTGGAGGAATTGGAATGGGTCATGGATTGAGAGGAATAATGGAAGGCTCTGCGAGAAATCCTGGAGTGGCAGGTAAACTTCTTACCACTTTCATCATTGGATTGGCATTGATTGAAACTCTTGTTATTTACACACTTGTAATAGTTCTTATAACTTACTATGCAAATCCTTTTGTAAAGTAATTTTTCCTTCATTTTTTCAAAGAAGGAGGAGCATTTGCTTCTCCTTCTTTATTTTTTTTAAGCTTAATGATGAATAGAAAAAATTTATTAAAAAATGTGGTTATTCTTTCAATTGTTTCTTTCCTCTTTTCCTCCTTGATTTTTCTTTCAGAAATTTTGAAACCCTTTGAATTTAAAGTTTATGATGCATTTTCAAAGTATTTAAATCCTCCAAAAAAAACTGACAGTATTTGCCTTATCTATGTGGATCAATTAAGCATTGATGAACTAAGCAAACAAAAAATAACTTGGCCCTGGCCAAGACAGATTTATGCTCCTGTTATTGAGTATCTTTCAGAGGCTGATGCTGTTTTCATTGATATACTCTTTACTGAGAACTCTTCTTATGGTGTTGAAGATGACAAAATTCTTGCACAGGCAGTTGAGAAAGCAGGTAATGTTTATCTGCCCATTGTTTTATCAAAAGAAAAAAGAAATTTTGATGAAAAATATGCGAAAAAAATAGCCTATCAAGATCTGATACCAGTAAAATATGAATACAATTCTGTAATCTTTCCGATAGAGGAGTTCAAAAAATTTGCTAAAGGTCTTGGAAATGTAAGCATTCTTCCTGATGAAGACGGAATTTACAGGCAGATGCCTCTATTTTTTAAGGTTAAAGATTATGTAATTCCCAGTTTTGTTATGAGTTACTTTATTCAAAAAAATAGCATTTCTGTTAAAAATAAAGAGATCTCAATAGACAACATGGTTATTCCTCTGAATGATGGAAATTTACTCTTAAAATATTCAAGCGATAAAAATCCATTTCATGTTTTTTCATTTGTAGAGCTTCTTAATGCATCAACATCAGAAAATCAAAACTCAAACATCAAAAAGGATTTTTTTAAAGGAAAGACCGTTTTTATAGGACTTACAGCCGCAGGGCTTTTTGATCTTAAGCCTACACCTCTGTCTTCAAAAACACCTGGTGTATTTATTCATGCCACTGCCTTTGAAAATCTGGTTAATAAGGATTTTATTAAAATTGTTCCCAGATTTCTTATTTTTGTCCTGATTTTTTTTATCTCTGTGATAATTACTTACGCTTTTCTGAAACAGCATTCTATGAAAATAAATCTTGTCGTTTTTTTATGTGTGGCAGCATTTTTATTTTCGCTTAGCTTAATTTTATTCAGATTTTCTTTATATCTACAGCTTTTACCATCCTTTGTATGTCTCTTATGTAGCTCCATAATGACACTTCTTTATAGCTATGCCACAGAGGGAAGAGAAAAAAGCTTTATAAAAAGAACTTTCACTCAATATATGGATAAAAAAATTGTTAATTATCTTCTTGAACATCCTGAAACCATAATACCAGGAGGAAATAAAAAAACTGTTACTGTATTTTTTGCAGATATAGCAGGCTTTACTTCTATATCAGAAAGACTGTCACCAGAAGATACAGCAATGATGCTTCATAAAGTGCTTAATTCATTAACCTTGGTGGTTATTAAAAATGGAGGAGTTGTAGACAAATATATTGGTGATTGTATTATGGCTTTCTGGGGTGCACCTTTGAAAACAGATTTAGATGAGATTAATGCCTGCAGAGCTGCTTTAGAATGTATTGAATCTCTTCGTGAGTTAAATAAAGAGTTTTCAGAAAAAGGATTCCCATCAATCAACATTAGAATAGGAATCCATACAGGAGATGCGATCGTAGGGAATATAGGTAGTGATAGACTTTTTAACTATACTGTAATTGGAGACACAGTAAATATAGCATCAAGACTTGAAGGAGTAAACAAGTTTTTTAAAACAAATATTGTAATCAGCGAGGAAACATATTTAAAAACATTGGATAATTTTCTTGTAAGGCAACTCGGAGTAATAACAGTTAAAGGAAGGGCTAAACCAATAAACATATTTGAGATTTTAGGCGAAAAAACAAAGTCAGACTCTGAAAAAATATTATTTGTTGAAAAATATAATGCTGGATATTTACTTTTCACTCAACAGAGATGGGCTGAAGCAAAAGAAATTTTTCTTTCTCTTGTAAAAGACTTTCCTGAAGATTTTCCATCAAGGTTTTATTTAAAAAAAATAGAAGAAGTTGTCGATTCTCAGCAGTTGACAAAAGATTGGTTTATTATTAAAATTGAAGAAAAATGAAGTCAAGAATAATATTCAATGTGGCTGTTTTATTCTTTCTATTTACTACCCTGTTATGGGCTGACACAATTACTGTTGTAACAAAGGAAAATGCAATAAGGGAGGCTCCAAGATTTTTTGCACCTGTAAAAGCCTATGTAAAATATGGAGATATACTCAATGTAATCGGAAAAGAAAGGGACTGGTACAGGGTTAAGTTTAAAAATCTATCAGGATACATACATAAAACCGCGGTTGAAAAAAGAAGTGTTACAAGTTATGGAAATTATACTAATTCCACAGCTCCTTCAGAGGGCGAGATAACTCTTGCTGGAAAAGGCTTTAATCCACAGGTTGAAAGGCAATACAGAAGTAATCATCCGCAGATGCGCTATAATCTTGTTGAAAGAATTGAAAAATATAGCATTCCTGAAAAGGAAATAATATCTTTCATAAAAAACGGAGGACTCTCAGAACCACAATGAAGAAGTTTATCGTTGTATCAGTTTTACTGCTTTTCCTGTGTTCATGTCAGAATGTTGATATAAATAAAGCTTTGGATATAACATTTACCACCATTCAGGTAACTGAAAAAGCAGCAAGACCCATATCTGATGAAGAAGAATACTATGTGGGAAGAGCTGTTGCAGCAAGACTTTTACAGTCCTATCCTCTTTATGAAGATCCAGAACTAACGAGATATATAAATTTAATTGGCGAAACAATTGCTTTGCATTCTGAAAAACCATTTACATATGGAGGTTATCACTTTGCAGTATTAAACAGTAATGAAATAAATGCTTTTGCCTGTCCAGGAGGCATAATATTGATTACAAAAGGAATGATTAAGCTTGCACAGAATGAGGATGAGATTGCTGCAATACTTGCACATGAAATTGCCCATATAAATCATCGTGATGGAATAAACTCAATTAAACAGGCAAGATGGACAGAGGCACTCACAATTATTGGCACAAAAGCAGCAAGACAGTTTGGCTCTGAAGAACTGGTAAGGCTTGTAAATATCTTTGAAGGCTCAGTGGACGATGTAGTTAAAACCCTTGTGGTAAATGGTTATAGCAGAACACAGGAGTATTCAGCAGATGAATCTGCTTTGTTATATCTTGCAAAAGCAGGATACGATCCTCGTGCATTAATTAATGTTCTTGAGAGATTGAAAAAATCCACTACTGCTTATGGCACAGGGATTTTCAAAACACATCCACAACCTGATGATAGAATAAATAATCTCAAAGATAAACTCCCTTCAGTAAGTGTAGATTTAAATCTCTTTAAGAAAAGAGTACAGAGATTCAGATTTTTTGTAAAAAACTAATTATAAGGTGGAAGGCTTATTATTTTTGAATTTTCTCCATGATTGAGGATGTCTACCATAGCAGTTAAAGACTTTAAATGAAAAATATTAAATACTTCCGGATTTCTTAACTCGCCTGTATTGAACGCTGACAGAAAAATCAATGATTTGTATATTTTTTTTGAGGTTTTGATGGCAACAGAGTTTAACAGGGTTTGTTCAAAAAATTTTTCACTTATTTTTTTAACTTTTTTGTTAATGCTCATTATTTGAAGCCAGTAAAATCTGTCAACTATTCTGTCTGCTTTTATTTCAAAAATAATATGCTGAAAGGAATTAAATTCTCTGATCTTATCGTGAAGCACCGCATCTGCTGCTAAGTGAGTTAAAAATCCGTAGGCAAAAGATTTTTCTTCAGGTGTCTTTGCCATATTTAAAAGCATAAAACCTGTTTTCCATGAATGAGGATTTTTTTCTTGGGGGAGATATTTTTTGCCAATTACTGTGTCAGGAATAATGTTGCCATAAATAAAGTAATCTTTATAAAGTTTTATCATTGTTAAAACCTCTGTAGTTACCAATCCCGAAAGAGAAAGTATCTGCCATGAAAGATAAGTATGAGTAAGCGGTCCCCATGCATAGGAAGGTTCAGGTAAAAAGATAAAAACAATGATGAAAAAAAGCCAGCTCATCTTTCAGCCTGATGGTAAATATTCATTGCTTTATTAACACCTTCAGTAATTATAGCAATAATTGAGTCTGCTGCTAAAGCAACTTTCTCCTTTACTGTTTCCTTTTCTTCTTTTTTAAAAGGACTCAGAACATAATCCGATGTATCCTGATCAGGGTCTTTACTGATTCCCAGTTTTACTCTGATAAAATCTTTCGTTCCAATGTTTTCAATAATTGATTGCACCCCTCTATGTCCTCCTGAGGAACCATTCCTTTTTATTTTTATTTTGCCTAAGGGTAAATCAACATCATCATGGGCAACAATCAGGGAAGAAGGAAGAGACTGTAAAACTTTTTCATTTACCAGCTTTTTTACAGCTCTTCCACTTAAGTTCATGTAAGTTAGAGGTTTTACAATTGCTATATCTTTATCCTGAATCTTTGCCTCAGCTATTAAATAATCATCTTTTTCTTTAAACTTTACATTAAGCTTTCTGGCAAGTTCATCAACTATCATAAAACCCACATTGTGTCGCGTATTTGCATATTTTCTTCCAGGATTTCCCAGCCCAACAATTATAATCATTCAATTTATTTTTCTTCCTCTTCTTCAGCTTTCTTGCCCTTCTTTATAACTTCAGGTTCAGGTGTTTCTTCTACAGGCGCAGCTGCTTCTACTTCTTCCTCTTCTAATGTAATTGTAGCAATAACTTCATCTGGATCTGAAATAACTTTTATTCCCTCTTCAAATTTGATATCTCTCACATGTATTGCATCCCAGACTTTTAAGTTAGAGACATCAACTTCAATATGACCTGGTATCTTTTCAGGAATTGCTTCAATTTCAATTTCTGAAATTCCGTGCTGTAGCACACCTTTGTCTTGTTTAACTCCTATTGGTTCACCAACAAGAACAACAGGAACAGTAACCCTGATTTTTTCAGTGGCACTTACCTCCATAAAATCAACATGTAAAAGTTTTCCGCTAACTGGATCAACCTGATAGTCCTGAAGTATTGCCTGTTTTTCTTCTCCATTCAGTTTAAGAGTAACGAATAATTTTTCTCTTGTAGCAATGTTCATAAATGGAAGAAGTTCTTTTGCCCTTATCTGGACAGGAACAGAATACCCTTTTTTATAAACAATACAGGGAATTATACCTTTATTCCTTAACTGCCTTGCTACTGCCTTTCCTGTCCTTTCTCTTTTTTCTGCATTTAAAACAAATCTTTCCATAACTATTCCTCCTTACACAAATAATGAACTTATAGAAGTTTCTTCATGTATTCTTTTTATCGCTTCACCTAAAAGATGAGCAACAGTGAGAACTTTTATTTTTGGACACTTATCTTGTTTGTCATGAACCGGAATAGTGTCTGTAACTATAATCTCTTCAAGCACTGAATTATTAAGTCTGTCTATTGCAGGACCTGAAAGCACTGCATGAGTGCATGCAGCAAAAACTCTTTTTGCACCTTTTTCTTTTAATGCTTCTGCAGCCTGAACCAGTGTTCCACCTGTATCAATCATATCATCAATTATTAAGGCATCTTTATCTTTTACTTCTCCTATTACATGCATTACCTTTGAAATATTTGGAGCATCACGCCTTTTGTCTATTATTGCCAGAGGTGCGTTAATTTTTTTAGCAAAGGCTCTTGCTCTTTCTGTTCCACCTGCATCAGGTGAGACAACAATGATATTGTTTAAAAGGTTGTTCTTTTTTAAATAATCAAGGATTACAGGCGCAGCTAAGAGATGATCAACAGGAATATCAAAAAATCCCTGAATCTGACCAGCATGTAAATCAATGGATAAAACTCTGCTTGCTCCAGCAACTGCAATAAGGTTTGCAACAAGTTTTGCTGATATGGGAACTCTTGGCTGAGCTTTTCTGTCCTGTCTTGCGTAGCCATAATAGGGAATAACTGCTGTAATTCTTCCAGCAGAAGCTCTTTTTAATGCATCAATCATTAAAAGTAGCTCCATGATGTTGTGATTTACAGGTGTGCAGGTAGGCTGAATAACAAAGGCATCAGAACCTCTCACATTTTCCTTGATTTGAACCATTATTTCACCATCACTGAAAGTGCTAACAATGGTTTCAGTTAAAGGAATTTGCAAATAATCACTAACCTTTTTAGCAAGTTCAGGATTTGCATTTCCAGTTATTAACTTGATACCATCAGGCATTCCCATCTCCTTAAAATAAAATTACCCTCTTTCTGAGGGTTTTTTACTGGGGAGGCAGGATTCGAACCTGCGAATGGCGGATCCAAAATCCGCTGCCTTGCCGCTTGGCGACTCCCCAAAGATGTCAACAAAGGGTTTGAACCACTTTACACCAGTATCCTTCAAAATTTTTCAATGCTTTTTTAGCATCCGCTTCATTGTTAAACAATCCAAACACTGTTGAGCCACTTCCACTCATCAGAGCTTTTTTAGCGCCAGCTTCAATCAATTTTTTTTTAATTTTATCTATCTCAGGATACTTTTCCAAAACAGGCTTTTCAAGATCATTCCACAAGTCAAAACTATTAACATCACCACTACAGAGTAGATTATACAACTGCCAAATATTATTATTTATTTTTTCATATTCTGTTGTCAATTGAGTTTTAAAATTTAAAGATTCATAAGCCCACTTTGTAGAAATGCTGAAATCAGGTTTAACCAGCAAAAGCGTATAAGATTTCTGAATTTTTAAAGGTTTAACTATATCACCCCTTCCCTGCACAATACATAGTGGAAGATAAAGGAAAAAAGGTATATCACTGCCAATTGAGCTTCCTAACTCATGGAGTTTTTTTATGTCAAGATTGAGCTGCCACAGTTCATTTAAAGCTTTAAGAGTAACAGCTGCATCAGAACTGCCTCCACCAAGACCTGCACCACAGGGGATTTCCTTTTTTAGGATAACATGGACACCTTTTTTTATTTTAGTGTATTCCTGTAATGCCTGAATTGCCTTGTATACCAGATTATTTTCCTTTTTTACTGGCAGGTTTGTTTCAATTTCTATTGTTTCCGAAGATTTAAAAATCAGGGTATCATGCAGATCTATGGCATGCATTAATGTGATAATGTCATGGTAACCATCTTGTCTTTTTCTTAAAACTGAAAGCGACCAGTTTATTTTAGCAAATGCCTTAAAGATGCGCATTATTTGATTAAAGGTTGAATTTCTTTTATCTTTTTTTCTACTCTTTCTTTTAAACCTTCTTCTTTTTCATTATGTTTTAATGCTTCCTGCCAGCTCTGAAGAGCTTCTTTAAAATTTCCGAGTTCTTTATAAACATCTCCAAGATGTTCAAGAATTACAGGGTCATCTTTTACATATTTTATTGCTTCAATAAGATACTTTAAAGCATTTTTATTGTCTCCAAGTTTGAAGTAAACCCATCCAAGACTGTCAAGATAATATCCATTGTTGGGTTTCAGTTTTACTGCTTTTTCTATCATTGATAGAGACTCTTTTAGATTAATGCCTCTGTCAGCATAGCTGTAGCCAAGATAATTAAGAGCTTCGGCATGCTCTGGATTAAGAGAAATAACTTTTTTCATTAACTTTTCTGTTTCCTCAAATCTGCCAAGTTTGTCAAAAACAACCCCTGCAGTAAAGTTAATATCAGCATTATCAGGAAATTTATTGAGCGCTTTTTCAATATATTGCTTTGCTTTTTGATAATCCTTTAAATCCATAGCAGTTTCTGTGGCATAGATATAAATTTCAGGCACATTATCTGCAAACTGAAGAATCTCATCATAAATATTTAAAGCTTCTTTAAGATTTTTCTGTTTTAAATAAACTGTGGCAAGATTTAAAAAGGCATTTATCTGCTTTGGATTGATTGAGATAATTCTTTTCAGTATCTTTTCAGCCTCTGTTAGTTTTCCTGTTTCAATGTAAACTAAGGAAAGATAGTACATAAGATTCAGATCATCTGGATGTTTTTGTAGGAGATACTCAAGTTCTTCCTGAGCTTTATCATACTGTTTTGTCTGTAAATAAAGAATAACAAGTTTTTCATGGATCTGCTCTGCCTCTGATTTTTGTTCTTTCAGGGTTTCAAGTTCTTTTATTGCTTCTCCGTATGATTTACGGGAAAGATATAGATTTATCAAGCGTTCTCTTGCAAAAAGATTTTCAGGATTAAGTTCCAATGCTTTTTTGAAATATTTCTCAGCTTCTTTAAAGTTTCCGGAAATCTCCTCAACTGCTCCTAAATTTGTATATGCAGGCTCATAATCAGGATTAAGTTGAAGAATTGCTTTAAAACTCTCCCGAGCTGATTGAAAATCCTTTTTTTCAATGTAAATTACTCCAAGAAAGTGTAAAGCCATTATATTGTCAGGGTCTTCTTTCAGTATTTTCTTAAAGGTTTCAATTGCCTTATCATACTTCTGGGAGATAAGATATAAATTACCGATTTTTGAAAGCATTTCAATTCTGTTTGGTGATTGACTTAGAATCTTTTCATACACTCCAATAGCTTCATTAATTTTCTTTTCCTTTACATAAATGGAGGCAAGAACCTGTAAAGCCTTTGTGTTTTCAGGGTCTTCCTTTAATACTTCATTGATGTAGCTCTTTGCTGTTTCCAGTTCGTCAATATTTAAATATGAATCAGCTAAAAGTATCTTGAGAAGTTTTGATGATGGGTCTTCTTTTAATGCTTCTTTGTAAAAGTCAATTGCTTTATTTAAATCTCCGTTTATGCTGGCATAATATCCAGCCATGAAATTGAAATAAACTTCTCCATTTGCTGGTAGGGGAATAAAAAGAAAAAAAATAAAAATCAGAAATAAAACATATCGCATAAAATATTATGGCATACTCTGAAGCAATAAAAAAAGAGGGGGATTTTCCCCCTCTTTTTAACTTAGCAGGAACCTTTGCATTTGCAGGTAGGCATTGCCTTTCCTGAAACTTTCTTAATCATCTTGGCACCCCCCTTTCATAGGGATTTTAAACCTCTTCATGAGGTTTTTAGAGCTTCATGCTCTACATCAATTATACCATTTTATACAGGCTTTCTATCAAAGAAAATATTTTTCCCTTTTATACTTAATGGAATACCGAGTATAATCTGTGAATCCATAAATCCAAGTTTTTTTGCGGCAACACCTACAGAATACATTACCCTGTTGTCAACTCCCAATTCTTTAGCAACTGAAACAAGTGAGCCAATTGCAATACCAAGATCAATTACCCTGATTGTGCATACAGGTCCTGAATATTCAACCTCATATGTCTTTTGTTTAATGATTGAGTTGCAGTCATAACCACAAGCCCCGCAGTTTACTCCAGCAGGTTTTTTAAAGTTTAGCCCAACAAGAATTAATCCTTCAGCATCTCTCACATTTTGAGCATCTCTTTTGAAAAATTTATGGGTAGCCTGCTCACCAATTACTTCCATCTGTCTGGCAATTGCTTCTTTTTCTTCCTGAGTAACAATTGCTGTAACGATTTCATCTTCTCCCTTTGCTTTTGGTGCTGTTCTTGCTGAGATAAGCATTATTTTTGCTACAGTTTCAATTACTTCTTTTTCTGGATTAAGCTTCATTTATTTACCTCCCAAAGTTAATGTTGATTAAATATTTTATCATATAGTTAGAATAAAAGATGCCCATGAGCAAAGTAGAGGATTATCTCATAATTAAAGGAGCAAGGCAGAATAACCTAAAAAACATAGAGTTACTCATTCCTCACAATAAATTAACTGTAATTACGGGGATTTCAGGCTCTGGCAAATCATCTCTTGCCTTTGACACAATATATGCTGAGGCTCAGTGGCGATTTATTGAATGCATGTCAAGTTATGCAAGAGTATTTATTGAAAAACTTCCAAGACCGGATGTTGACTTAATTGACAATTTAAGACCCTCTATAGCTCTTGAGCAGAGGAATCCTGTTAAAGGTTCAAGAGCAACTGTTGGAACTCATACTGAAATTTATGATTATCTGAGAATAATTTTTTCCAAAATAGCAATTCCCATATGTCCAGAATGTAAAAGAGAGATAAAAGCATGGAGCCCTTCAAAGATCGTTCAGGAACTCTTACAAAATTACTCTGGCAAAAGAGCATTTATAATGTTTGAAAGCGAAGAATCTACTGAAAAACTTATTAAACTTGGTTTTTCAAGAGTTTTCATATATGAAAATACTCATGCTGTGGTAAAAGAGCTTTCAGAATTTCATGAAAAATTGAAAATGATAATTGTTGACAGGCTACGCATTTCAGATGTTTCAAGACTTAATGATTCAGTGGAAATAGCTTTCAAGATGGGAAATGTTAAAGTTTACATTGTTGAAGACAATATATTGCTCAATTTCCCTTCTGAGGCAATATGCCCTCAATGCGGTATAAAAGCTCCAGAAGCCTCTCCACTTCTTTTTTCCTTTAATCATCCACAGGGTGCCTGTGCTGAATGCAAAGGATTTGGTTACATACTCAAATATGATGAAAGTTTTATTATTCCAGATAAAGAGCTTTCCCTTGCTGAAGGCGCTATTGAAATATGGGAAAGACCATCACTCAAATGGTGGAAACAGCAGCTTATCAGGGGAGCAAAGCTTTCAGGAATCAATGTAAATATTCCTTACAGAGCTCTACCAGAGGCGCACAAAAATCTTATTTTTACAGGGAATCAGTATTTTTACGGAGTGAATGATTTTCTTGAAGAACTTGAAAGAAAAAGATACAAGGTTCATATAAGAGTTTTTCTTTCAAGAATTAGAAAGCCTTCTCTGTGTCCAGTATGTAAAGGAAAGCGATTAAAGGAAGAAGCATTGATGTTTAAAATAAATGGACTTGACATAGGTGATTTAAACTTTATGTCAGTAACTGAGCTTAAAAAATGGATTCAATTACTTAAACTTTCTCCGGAACAAGCCATGGTCGCAGAAGAACCTTTAAAACAGATTTCTGAAAAGCTTGATTTTCTTGAAAGAGTAGGGCTGAAATATTTAACTCTTGACAGGCAGATTAAAACTCTTTCTGGGGGAGAGTACCAGAGACTTAATATATCAAATCAGCTTTCAAATAAGCTTACCGCAACTCTTTATATTCTTGATGAACCAACTGTGGGACTTCATCCAAGAGACACTGATAGAATTATTAAAGTTATGAAAGAGCTTACAGATTATGGAAATACAGTAATAGTTGTGGAACATGACAGAGATGTAATAAAACAGGCAGACTGGATAATAGAACTCGGTCCTGGAGGTGGTAGTTCTGGTGGCAAAGTAATTTACTCTGGAAAAATGAAGAATTTTTTAAAAATGAATACACCTACTGCCAATTATCTTAAAGAAAATGATGCGTATTTAATTAGCCAATTTTCCAGGTTTTACAAAGAATTTATCACTTTAAAAAATGCCAGGGGACATAATCTCAAAGGCATCACAGTTCATTTTCCACTGAACGCTCTTACAGTGGTAACAGGAGTTTCAGGCTCAGGGAAAAGCTCTCTTGTTGTTGATACCTTTTATAAAGCAGTGGCAAACCAGCTCGGTTTGGACAATGAAGAGCCCCTTTCATTTGATGGCATTGAAGGAATAAAAAATATTAAAACAATAAAACTCATTGATCAATCTCCCATTGGAAAAACACCAAAGTCTATGCCAGTTACATATCTCGGGCTTTATAGCAAAATTCGTGACATATTTGCCTCTCAAAGAGAGGCAAGAGCAAGAGGACTGTCCTCTGGTGCTTTTTCTGTAAACAGTTCAGAAGGTCAGTGCCCAACCTGTAAAGGTGAAGGATTTATAAGAGTTCAGATGTATTTTTTTGAAGATTTATTTTTACCATGCGAGGACTGTGAAGGAAAAAGATTCAAAAAAGAAGTGCTGGAAATAAAATACAAAGACAAAAACATCCATGAAGTTTTATCAATGAGCTTTGATGAAGCCTATGAATTTTTTTGTGATGAGTTTGCATTAAGAGAAAAAATAAATATTGTGAGAGAACTCGGTCTTGGTTATCTGAGATTAGGACAGCCTGCTACAACTCTTTCAGGTGGTGAGGCACAGAGAATTAAAATCTGTGAAGAAATTATTAATTCAATCACATCAAGAAAATCCAATCTTAAAGGTTTTATTTACATTCTTGATGAACCAACTGTTGGACTTCATTATGAAGATATAAAGAAATTTCTCCATATTGTGAAAAGACTCATTGATAAATCAGCGACAGTAATTATAATTGAACACAATCTTCAGGTAATAGCAGATGCTCACTGGATAATTGATCTTGGACCTGAAGGCGGAGATGAAGGAGGCTACCTTCTTTACGAAGGTAACCTCCATGATTTCCTTAAAGTTAAAAATTCCTACACTGCAAAATATCTAAGAGAACACTTAAAATCTTAAGAAGGCACCAATACCACCATATTCAATAAGTCTCTGTCTGTCCTTTTCATCCTTTACAACCTCAACGAGGGCAGATTGCTCAATTGCCATTTCTGTAGCCTTTTCCAGTAAGTTATCAGCTTTCATTACGCAGTTACCACATTCCATACAGCATTCAACAGGCTGAGTTGTTGCAAAACCGCAGTTTTCACAGATGTAACCCTCTACTTCATAATCTCTGGCTATGACAAGTTTCATTACTCTTTTTTCTCTTAAATATTTCAGAGTATCATCAATTCCAGTGACAGAGTTGTCATTTTTCAATGCCCTTGTAATAAGTTCGGAAACTGTTTCTTTTTCCTTAGATTTTTCATATTCTTCAATTATTGGAAGAACTTTTTCCAGAACTTCTTCCTTTGAAGCATGTTTTTCAATGTTTGCTCTTCCTACTATTTTTAGTTTCACTTCATCAGGAATCATATCCATCAAATGGGAAATTGCTTCGTCCGGACCTGCAACAATAAGTCTTCTAATCTCTTTGTCTTTAAGAAAATCTCCGAACTTATCCACAACATCCTTAAGATGCATTTTTACATGATAATCAATGTGTCTCTCATATCTCTTCTCTGCCAGAGCAAACCATCCGCCTTTCTTATGTTTGCCCGGTACATCTTCATGCTCAATCATTCCATATTCTTCAATATCTCCGAGGAAAACTAAAAAAACTCTTGCTGTGCGTTTGTCAACAAGAATAACGCCATATTTCTGATAATTATCAATTAAATCAAAAAGCGGGCTTGTATAAGGAGTTTTATCAACTATTAAATCCTCTTTAAGTTCCACATTTAAATCATACCTTATCCAAAGCTCTTTTTTAATACAGCTATAAATAACAAGAGATTTTTTAAAAGATTCTCTTTCGCTCTGAAGAAAACTCTCTATCTTTTCTATATCTTCTTTGACAGAGCTCAGAGTTTTTTCTGGTAAAGCTTTTACAAGATTTTTAAATTTTGACAGATAAGCCTGTTTTTTTCTCTCCTGTGGAGAAACATTAAGAAAAAGACTTACGACGAAAGCATCTTCAAATTTGAACTTTTCAAGTCTTTCTAAATCCTTTCTCTCAAACATTTTCAGCACCTCCTATAAAGTTCTTTAAAATCTCCAGGAAGGAAACAAAAAGGCTAAAAACAAGCGGACCAATTATAAATCCAATAAGTCCAAAAACCTTGATACCACCAAGAACAGACAGGAATATAAAAATAAGTGGTAATTTTACTCTACCTTTTATTATTACAGGTTTCAAAACATTATCAATTGAGCTTATTACCAGTGCTCCAACAACTGCAAGAATTAATCCTTTTAAAATATAACCTTTAACCAGCAAATAAACAGAGGCAGGACCCCATACAGCAAAAGCTCCTAAGACAGGGATAAAAGATGCTATAGCAGTTGCAAATCCCCACAAAGTTGCTGAAGGAATATTAAGAAGATAAAAGGTTATTCCAAGAATTGTGCCCTGAAGTATTGCTATAAGAATGCCTCCATAAAATGTGGTATAAATTATGTTTTTTATCTGCTTTCTTATGGATACTTTATCTGTCTCAGCAAAGGGTAAAAACTCGCCAATTTTTTTTACAAAGCTCTCTCCGTCCTTTAAAAAGAAAAAAGCAATAAAAAAAGTTAAGATAAGATTGATAAACAGATTCACTACATCACCAAATCCATGTGCAATTCTTAAGGCGCTTTCTTTCATTAAATTTCCGATTTCATTTTTAATTAAATTTTCTGTAGATGAAACATCTCCTGCAGTAATAAAGCTTAGCTTTTCAAGTATTTTTACCAGTACAGGATTTGTTGTTATATTATTTACAAGTTCTGGAAGATTTACTTTTTTTATAAGCTCTCCTGCTTCAAGTATTATTTGATATGATATAAAAACAAAAGGGAGAAGAAAGAGAAGTATTATGAGCAGAATTGTTACAAATGCTGACAATCCTTTATATTTTAAAAACTTTTTTACAAAATCAAAAATAGGGTGAAATACAAGAGCAATAACTGTAGCCCAGCCAAGGGAGGCGAAAAAAGACTTAAGTATCTGAAAGTTAAGATACCCCAGAATACCGATAAAAAACAATAAAATCCAGATATAAAAGCTTCTTTCAAGAGAGAGTCTGTATTTTTTTGAAGGACTCATATTTTATTTTATCTTTTTTGAAAAACTTTGCCAAATCTTCCATGAGGCTTCAGAGCAATCTCTTTCTGGATGCCACTGAACTCCTATAAAAAAAGGATGCCCTTTAAGATAAACTCCTTCAATAACTTTATCTTTTGCCATGCAAAATATCTCAAGACCTTTACCAGGAGTTTTAACTGCCTGATGATGGGAACTGTTTACTCTATAAATGCCTTTTTTCAATAAAAAATCATCAATGACCTGAATTTCATGATCGCCTTCTGTGTGATTTATATCAGTTTCAATGTTCTGCCAGAGAGTTCCTCCTAAAAAAACATTCATAAGCTGCATTCCATAGCATATTCCAAGAACAGGTTTTTCTTTTTGAATAAATATCTCAAGAAGCTTCATCTCTGCCATAACCCTCTCATCAGGAACAAGACTTTTACAGGCAGTATTTTTTTCTCCATAAAATTCTGGATTTATGTCTTCACCTCCTGAGATCAGTAGTCCTGAAATTTTATCAATACTATCAATTATTTTTTCTGTCATATCCGGTGAAATTATTAAAGGAGTAAGACCGACTCTGATAATGCTCTGGATATAATCCCTGTTTAAATAAATCTTTTTTTCATCAATACTACATGTGATTCCAACAACTTTCATAAAAGCATTCTTCCACTTCTTTTTCCTGTTAGAGAACCCTCAAATACAGCAATTTCTCCATTTACAATAACATATTTGATCCCCTTTGAAGTATTAAAAGGATTTTCAAAGGTGGCTCTGTCTTCAATCTCAGCAGGATCAAAAATAACAATATCTGCAAAATAGCCTTCCTTTATAGCTCCTCTTTTTTCTATTTTGAAAGTTTTTGCTGGCAGAAAAGTAATTTTTCTTATTGCCTCTTCAAGGCTTAATATCTTTTTATCAAGAACATATCTTTTTATAAATCTTGGAAAACTTCCAAAACCTCTTGGATGAGGTTTCCCCTGTCTTGTAATCCCCTTTGAACTTCTTGCAGAGCTGTCAGTTCCTATCATAACATAGGGTCTGGAAAGAATTTTTTCAAGATTTTCCTCGCTCATTCCAAAGTATATCACTCCAACTTGAAGATTTGAACGAATCAGTAAATCACATATAAAGTCAGCAGAGCATTCAAAATCAATAATCTCTCCCAGTCTCCTGCCCTCAAGTGTTCTGTTAAAAGCAGCATCGGAAATTAAAAGACTGTTTAGAAACTCTCTTCCGCGCTGTTTAAGATATTTCTTAATTTGATTCCTTATGTTTTTGTTTTTCAGTCTCTTTATAATATCATCCCTGCTTCCTTCAATTATCCATGATGGTAAGAAGGCATCAAGATCTGTTTGAGAGGCAGTATAAGGATATCGATCTGCTGTTATTTTTATTCCATTAGAATGCGCCTCTTCAATAATTTTAAAAACTGCTTCAATCTTCCACCAGTTTTCCTTCCCTGATGTCTTAAGATGAGATATATGAACAGAAACTCCTGTTTTCATTCCAATAAAAACTGTTTCTTCCAATGCACTGAGAAGCTTTTCACCTTCGCTCCGCATATGAGTTGCGTAAATACCTTTAAATTTCTTTAAAGTTTTTGCAAGCTCAATGATTTCTTCTGTATCAGAAAAAATTCCAGGTGGATATATCAAGCCTGTTGAAAGACCTTTTACTCCCATAGCAAGATGGGATTTCAAAATTTCTTTCATCTTGTTTATCTCTTTTTTTTGGGCTTTCACATTTTTGTATCCAATTACACAGCCGCGAATATTACCGTGTCCGCATAAGGTGATAAAATTAATTGAAGGAGCTGCTTTTTTCAATAAATCAATGTAATGCTTAAAGTCATTCCATGGTTTTAGCCCAAGCAGGTTTATTTCCGAAAGTCTTCTTTCAAAAACTTCACCAAACATTGGAAATCCTGATACTCCGCAGTTGCCATTTATTTCAGTGGTTATTCCCTGCGTTATTTTGCCTTCTGCAACAGGGTCTGCAAGGATTGTGAAATCAGAATGGGAGTGTGTATCAATAAAACCAGGTGAAAGAATCAATCCCTTTGCATTTATGGTTTCCCTGGCAGAGTATTTTTCTTTGCCTATGTAAACTATTCTGTCCTTTTTTATTCCTATGTTAGCTTCAAAGGCAGGACTGCCAAGTCCATTAAAGATTAAGGCTTTTTCTATGAACAAATCCATTTAAATTGCCTTTTTTGTTTTTTGCCCATTTACTTTAGTTTTTGAAGAATTATGCCTTGTATATTTTACTTTTTTAATTTGCTCTGTGTGCATAAAATAATTTTTTATTCCTTCAACAATTGATTGAGCTATTTGCATTCTATATGAATCACTGCTGAGAAGTTTTTCTTCTTCTGGATTGCTGATGTAGGATACTTCAAGAAGACAGGAAGGCATCTGAGCTCCAACAAGTACATAAAAAAGAGCACCCTTTAGTCCATTGTCATGCCTTAAGAATGCAGCCTTTAAGCTTTCAGTTAGTGAATTATGAACATATCCTGCAAGCCGAACAGAGCTGTCTCTCTTTGCTTCTCTTTCTAAAGAAGCCAGCATAAATCCCACTTCACTTTTTAACTGTTTCATTTTTTTAATAGAAATGGCGTTTTCTCTTGCTGCAACTCTTATTGCTTCCTCATCATCAGTCCAGTTGAGAATATATGTTTCTATTCCGCGGGCATAAGAATTTGGAGAGGCATTTGCATGAATGGAAATAAAAAGATCAGCCTGAAGTCTGTTTGCAATCTCTGTTCTTTCATTGAGTGGTATAAAAACATCTCTGTCTCTTGTTAGGATTACCTCAAAGGAGGGTTCATTTTTTAAGAGTTCTTTAACTTTCAGAGCAATATCAAGTGTAACATCTTTCTCCTTCAATCCTGAAGGTCCAATTGCACCGGGATCCTTACCTCCATGCCCTGGATCAATGACAATTTTTCGCTTCAGTATGTTTTTTACTTCTCCATCATCAGATTTTATTGATGACTTGGCATTTCCCCTCGGATATATATCAATTACCATTCTGAAAGGATCTTCCAGCTGAATGATTTTGAATTCATAATCAGGTTTTTTAAGGTCAAAAACGATTCTTACTGTATTGGCGTCAAACTGTCCAACGCGAATTTTGCTTACAACCGGGCTGTTTACTGAATACTCTTTTTTTAACTCTTTATTGAGTGAGGCATTTTTTATATCAAAGAAAAGTCTTTCAGGATTTTTAAGCTCTCCCTTTACAAACTCAGAAATTCCTGTTGTTTCAATTACTACCCTTAATCTTTCAGAAAGCTCATAACATCTTATATCCTTAACTTGAATCTTTTCCTGTGCAAAAGCAGAAAAAGCAGACAGTGCTACAAAAGCAAAAATGGATAGAACCCTGAAAAATCTTAACATCCCATTAAACAGCTACAACTTCTTTAACCTCTGGAATCTCACTTTTAAGAGTCTTTTCAACCCAGTTTTTAAGAGTAAGTGTTGCCATTGGACATGTTCCACATGCTCCTTTTAACTTCACATAAATTACATCATCTTTAATCTCAACAAGATCAATGTTACCTCCGTCTGCCATAAGTCCCACTCTTATTTTGCCAAGAACTTGCTCAACCTTTGTTCTGTCAATCATGAAAAACCTCCTCTGTTGTTTTTAATAATTATACCCTATTTGCAAAATATTTTCTCAAGCTCAAGGGGTGTGAAGCTAAACTTTTTTAAAAATTCACCGATTAAAAAATTAAGACAGCAGGGTGGAAAGGAGGTGAAGGAGCGAATTCACCCGTATGCTGTCTGGATGCAGGAGGCATCCTAAATAAAAAACATGGAGGTTTAAACCATGGCATTAAGAATTAACTTCAATGCAGAGGCAACAGTAACACACACTGCCCTTTTAAGAAATGAAAGGGCAATGAACAAATCTCTTTTAAGAATTTCAACAGGTCAGAGAATCTTAAGTGCAGCAGATGATGCAGCAGGTCTGTTTATTGCAGACCAGCTTGCAACAGTTGGAGCAGCTTTGGACCAGGGTAATCGTAATATTCAGACAGGTATAAGTGCACTTCAGATTGCAGAGTCAAATGTTGGACAGATTTTTGAAAAACTTCAGACAATTTACACAAAAGCGCAGTCTGCAGCAAATGACATCAATGACCCGAATGCCCGTGCAGCACTTCAGAATGATATTACAAATCTTGTTGATGCCATTCAGAAAATCGCAACTGATACAGAATACAATGGAATTAAACTTCTTGATGGAACATTTGCAAGTAAGGTTATCCACTATGGTGCAAGGGCAGATCAGACAATTACAACAAGTATTCCAAATGTAAAGGCATCAAACATTGGTGCTTATGTAGTCCAGGGAAATGGTCAGGTTACATCAAGTGCAACATCAGCTTATACTTCATTAATTACAGCAAACTGGCAGTATGACGCTTCTGCTGATACAGTAACTGTAGCAGGCGTAAGTCTTAAAGATTCATCATATCTTAGCTATACTGGTGCTGTTGATGCAAAGGCAATAGCAGATGCAATAAACAATAATGCAACCTTACAGTCTTTAGGAATCTCTGCAAGAGCAAAAAATAGCTCTACAGCAAGCACAGATTTCAGCAATATCCAGGCAGGAACAAATCAGTCTGCTACTATAAATTTTTATGTAGGCTCTAATACCGCTTCTGCAAACGCAATTTCTATTACAGTAAGTTCTGGACAAACTCTTACTCTTGATCAGCTTGTCTCCCAGATAAATACTCAAGCTTCAGCTAAAGGCTTAAATATAACTGCTTCAACTTCTGGAAGTAGGCTTGTCCTTACAACAACTGGAGAAACAATAGGAGTAGAGGTAACTTCTACTAGTGGTCTTTCTGTTAACCTTGCTACACTTCTTGAGGGTGCTTCAGGATCAGTATCATCAGCAACTACTGCTACAGGCTCTGCTGTAAAAGTTGGAAATCTGTCAATTGCTGGAACAGATTCATATAATTATGATTTCACTGGAATAAGCAGTTCTAATGCAGGTCTTGGTGTTGCAGCTACAGGAAATGGAAGCTTTTATAACCTAAATAGCATTAATGTAACAACAAATGCTGGAGCAGAACTTGCTATTGATATTGCAAATACTGCAATTAAAAAGGTTGACAGAGTTCGTACCCAGATTGGTTCAGTAATTAACAATCTTCAGGCAATATGGGATGGTCAGAAGACATCCTATGACAACACAAAGGAAGCTGAAAATGTCATTCGTAACACAGACTTTGCAGCTGAGATGAGCAACTTTACAACAATGCAGATAAGAATGCAGGCAGGTATGGCAATGCTTGCACAGGCAAATGCACTTCCACAGCTTGTGCTTCAGCTTCTGAGATAGTAAAATGAGTAGGGGAGGACTCCCTCCCCTGTTTAATTTTTTAAAGGGAGTCAAATATGAAGGTGGATGGGATAGAAAGGGAAACAATAATCATAAATCCATACAGACACACGGAAGCAGACAATACTCAAACAATTATTTATGCAAATCAGAAAGACATAATTAAAACTGAAAACGATGATAATTTAAGTGGAACAAATAAAAATCAAAAAATAACAGTGTCTCAGCAAGAGCTTAACAAAATGATGGAAGAGCTAAGACACAAATTCAGCATGCTTGAGAAATATCTTCAGATAGATATAGATCAGGAGCTTCAGATGCCTATCTCAAAGATTATTGATATGACAACAGAGGAAGTAATACGACAGATTCCACCAGAATGGATTGTTGAGATTTTAAGAAGAATGGAAGAACTTAAAGGAGTATTTTACTCGAGGGAGGTTTAAGTGGCAGATTTATATTTTTCAGGTATTACAGGAACACTTGATACAGGAGCAATAATTGATAAATTAATGCAGATAAAGCAACAGCCTCTTACTGCCCTTATTCAGAAGAAAGCTCTGCTTCAGGCAAAGGTTTCAAGTCTTACAAATCTTTATGGTGCATTGAATGACATTCAGAATTTTTTCAGCAATCTCAACATAAGCAGTATTTTTAATACAAAAAAAGCAACTTCTTCAGATACAACGGTTTTAGAGGCAACTGCAACATCGGATACTCCAAATCTGACAATGAATATAACAGTTAACAAGCTTGCTCAAACAGAAATGCGTGCAAGCACACAAGGACTGTCTTCATTAACAGGGACATTTTCATCTTCAGGAACTCTTACACTTAAGTACTGGACGGATGACTTAAATTATCTTACTTACAATATAAATTACTCAGCAGGGCAAACGCTTCAGGACCTTGTAAATAGTATAAATTCAGCTCAAAACAACATCAAAGCCTCAGTTTACTATACAGGCTCAGACTACAGGCTATTGCTCACTGAAGCAAACCCTGCAAACTCAAAAAAGGAAACAAATACAGCCACTTCTTCTTATGTTATTGAAGCAACAGGAATGCCTGTAGAGCTTGGTAGCCTGGACAGTCCAATTCAGAATGCTCAGAATGCATCAATAACAATAGGAAATTCAACAACTCCTGTAACAAGCCCAACAAATACATTTTCAGGGTTGCTTACAGGACTTAATATTACAGTAAACAAGACAGGTTCAGCCACATTAACAGTGAGCGAAGATTACTCTCAGATAACAGCCACTCTTAATAGCTTTGCAAATTATTATAATTCAGTAATATCTCTTGTAAACTCAATGACTGCCAAAGGTGCT
This sequence comes from Thermodesulfovibrio sp. 3462-1, assembly GCF_040451425.1. Classification (NCBI taxonomy): domain Bacteria; kingdom Pseudomonadati; phylum Nitrospirota; class Thermodesulfovibrionia; order Thermodesulfovibrionales; family Thermodesulfovibrionaceae; genus Thermodesulfovibrio; species Thermodesulfovibrio obliviosus. The sequence continues at coordinate 1,355,723 of NZ_CP144374.1, read as the reverse complement.
CAGTTTCAGGGTGAAGCCGCAGTTACAACAATTAAAACAGGTTTTGTAAATCTTCTCAATCCACTTATAAGTGCTGGTTTAATTAATTATTCTGACAAAGATGGAACAATTTCAATAAACACCGATGCATTACAGTCTTTGCAATCATCAAATCCTGATAAATTAAAAAATATAATAACTACAATCAAAAACTCTTTTAGCACTGCACTGACTGGATGGACTTCTTCAATAAAAACATATGAAGGCATGGAAGAATCCCAGATTAATTCAATTGATGATAAAATCTCCAGCATGCAGGAGTATCTTGCAAAATATGAAGAAAGACTGAGGCAAGAGTATGCCCGTCTTGAATCATTTATATCACAGATGAATCAAATAAGTAACAGACTTCAAGACTTTATGACAACACTTTCAGAAATGACAAAGGGAGGTAAAAAATGAATTATGTAGATGCCTATTTGCAAAGCAAGGTAATGGGAGCAGATGCTCTTGAACTTATAACAATGCTTTATGATAGAGCAATTGTTTCCCTTAATATTGCAAGGGAGTTAATAATTAAAGGGGTTGATGATCCTGAAATTGTAAAGAAAAAGGCTATTGAACTAAGCAGAGCAACAGATATAATGTATTATCTCAATGACATTCTTGACAGACAGCGTGGTGGACAGATTGCAGAAAATCTAAGCATAATTTACACAACCATTGTAGAACAGCTTGTAAGAGCCAATCTTTTTAATGATGTTGAAACAATTTCCAAATGCATAGAAATTTTAAATAATCTTAAGGCAGCATGGGAGGATGTAAAAAAACAGGCAAAGGAAGGACAGTATGAACCCGGAAGAGCAACTGCTGGAGCCGTCTAAAATAAGAAGTCTGCTGATTAAGGCTCAAATCGCCCTCAAGGAAAATCGTTATGAAGAAGCTCTTTCAATTATTCAGGAGATCAATGCAGAGGACATGGCAGGTCTGTCTTCTGAAGAATTGCAGGCAGTGGGTAGAGTTTTAGCCTATTTGAAAGAACTTTCTGAAGAAAAGAAGCAATTTTTAGTTGAAGAATTAAAAAAAATTCAGGCAGCAAAACAATATCTTGGTTAATCAACTTTCAAGAAGTTTTCAAAGTGCCATTTCAATCTTAATTTTATCAAAATTCGCAAATCACTGCCAATTATGATCTATCACAGGAGCGTCTTGAGATAATATCCCATGTTTCTTCATCAATTTCATCAAGATATTCAGACACTTTAAATTCTGCTCCGCACTCACTACAGCAGAGCACGATTCTACTTCAATAAAAGAATATCAAAATCTGACTCTTGCAATATTTACATTTAGCTTTTTTCAGAACTCTTTTTCGCACTTTAGCCTCTAATTTTAAGTTTTTAGTTGTTTTATATTTTATAATAAATTATGCAAAAAACAGGAATAGCAAATATGCCTCTTCATAGTGGTAGAGCTCCTCAGTGGCTATTTAAAAGAATGGTTGCTCTTTCAAGAGCAATAGTTGAGTTAATGATAATAGAGCTTGGCAGGGAAGAACTCCTACGAAGGCTTTCTGATCCTTACTGGTTTCAATGTCTTGGCTGCGTTCTTGGCTTTGACTGGCACAGTAGTGGCGTTACCACTACTGTTACTGGAGCACTGAAAGAAGCATTAAGAGGAGTTGAGCATGAATTTGGATTGTTCATTGCAGGAGGCAAGGCAAAGAAAGCTTTACAGACTCCACAGGAAATAATAAACTATGCTAACTCGTCAGGTTTTGCACCAGAGCCTCTCATCTATGCAAGTAGAGTTTCAGCAAAAGTTGACAATGTGGCAGTTCAGGATGGATTTAGTTTATATCATCATGTAATCATTTTTACCCAACAAGGGCATTGGTGTGTTATTCAACAGGGAATGAATGAAACCCTCCAGACAGCAAGAAGATATCACTGGTTGAGTTTTACTCTTAAGAGTTTTGTTGAAGAGCCTCATCAGGCAGTTTGCTGCAATGTAAAAACAAAAACATTGAATTTTACAGCAAAAGAGTCTTCAGAGCTTAGACAGGCTTCAGTGATACTTTCGCAGGAAAATCCTGAAAAAATAATAAAAGAAATTAAAAAAATCAATGAACTCAAACTTCCTCAAAGACATTCTGTAACAATTCATGATGTAAAAGCAGAAAATTTATATAAAATTTTGCTTAAAACCTATGAAAAGCAACCTAAGGATTTTGAATCTCTTCTTGAGACAAAGGGAGTAGGAGCAAAAACTTTAAGAGCTCTCGCACTTACCTGTGAGCTTTTGTATGGAACTCCTTTGAGCTTTAAAGATCCAGCCCGTTTCAGTTTTGCTCATGGAGGAAAGGACAGAACTCCTTATCCTGTGGACAGAACCCTTTATGACAGAACGATTGAGATTTTAAAAAAAGCAATTGAAGAAGCAAAAGTCGAAAGAACAGAAAAGCTTTCCGCATTAAGAAGGCTGGCAAAAATTACACAAGTATAACAAGATTGTCCCTGTGAATTACTTCATCAGAGTATTTATAGCCGAGAATTTTGTCAATTTCCGAGGATTTTTTCCCTTTTATAAGCTTTATCTCACATGATGAATAATTAACCAGTCCTTTGGCAATTTTTTCACCTTTTTCATCAATGCAGTAAACTGCATCTCCTACATCAAAATCTCCTTCCACTTTTTTGATTCCTGATGGGAGAAGACTTTTGCCATTTTTAAGCAAAGCTTTTACAGCGCCTTCATCAATGTAAAGATTTCCTTTAGACCTTGTTGCATAGGCAATCCATCCTTTTCTTGAGGTAACCTTTTCCTTCACAGGCTCAAAGAATGTTCCCACCTGCTTTCCTTCAATCACTGCTTTAATATTTCCATATTTTCTGCCACCTACAATATGAACAGGGATTCCAAAGGAAGTTGCCTTTTTTGCAGCAATAACCTTTGAATACATTCCTCCAGTTCCATATCCCGTGCTTGTTGGTTTTGCTATTTCAGTAAGTTCTTTTGAAAACTCTTTTACATGCTTTATTAATCTGGCATTAGGGTCTTTTTTAGGATCTGAAGTGTAAAGACCTGCAACATCTGAAAGAATTATTAAATGATTTGCTTCAACAAGCCCTGAAACAAGAGCTGCAAGCTGATCGTTATCGCCAAATTTTATCTCATCAGTTGCTACTGTGTCATTTTCGTTAATTATTGGAATTATACCCATCTCAAGAAGTGTGAGAATCGTATTCTTTGCATTTACATAACGAACTCTATCGCTCAGGTCATCTCTTGTAAGAAGAATCTGAGCTATGTGTTTTTTAAATTTTAGGAAATACTTTTCATACATCCACATCAAAAGTGGTTGTCCGACTGCTGCAGTTGCCTGTTTTTTTCTTATTTCTTTGGGTTTGCTTTTAAGTCCGAGTTTTTTCAAGCCTGAAGCAATTGCACCTGAGGAAACCATTACAATTTCTATTGCCTTGTTATGAAGTTCCGAAATCTCTCGAGTAAGCGAAGAAATTCTTTTCTGATTTATCCTTCCTGCTTTGTCTGTTAAAAGATTACTTCCTACTTTTACAACAATTCTCACTTTTTCAACCTTTCTGAAAGATATTTAAGAAGTTCATCAATACCTTCTTTTTTTACTGCACTTATCGTGAAAAAATCAATACCTCTTTTTTCGCAGTATTCTTTAAGCCTGTTCAGTCTTTGTCTTTTATATGAAATATCAATTTTTGTCCCAACCACTGCAAAGGGCTTTTCTGTTAGGGCAGGGTTATATAGTTCAAGTTCTTTCTGAATTTTTTCAAAATCTTGTACTGGATCAGAATCTAAAAAATCTGATACATCAACAAGATGAAGAAGTAAAGAAGTTCTTTCAACATGTCTTAAGAATTGATGCCCCAGTCCTGCACCTTTGTGAGCACCTTCTATCAGGCCTGGGATATCAGCAACAACAAAGCTTTGATAATCCCCATACTTTACAACTCCAAGCACAGGAGCAAGGGTAGTAAAAGGATAATCAGCAATTTTTGGACGAGCAGAGCTTATTACTGAAATTAAGGTTGATTTTCCAGCATTTGGAAGTCCAATGAGTCCCACATCTGCCAGAAGTTTGAGCTCAAGAATTATCCATCTTTCCTCCCCCTTTTCACCTAACTGAGCATATCTCGGAGCTTGATTTGTGGGAGTTGCAAAATGGGCATTGCCAAATCCTCCTTTGCCGCCTTTTGCCACTACTGTATATTTGCCTTCTTCATTCAGGTCAGCAATTATCTGCTCTGTTAGAGCATCTTTAACAACTGTTCCAACAGGCACTTTTATAATCAGATCTTCTCCGTCTCTGCCTTTCATATTACTTCCTTTACCATGTTGTCCCCTTTGTGCCTTGTATGTTTTTTTATACTTATGATCAAGAAGTGTATGGAGTTCACCAGAAGCCTGAATTATTACATCTCCTCCTTTACCACCATCTCCACCATCTGGTCCTCCTTTGGGAACATACTTTTCTCTTCGGAAGCTAATACAACCTCTTCCACCATCACCGGCTTTCACATAAATTTTTACATAGTCAACGAATTGCATAGAATTGAAGAGGGTGGCATTAGCCACCCTTAGTTTACTGGGCAGGTTCTGTAACTGGATAAACGCTTACTTTCAGTCTTTGCTTGTCTTTTCTTTCGAATTTAACAATACCATCAATCAATGCAAAAAGGGTATAATCAGAGCCTACACCTACATTAGCTCCGGGATGAAACTTCGTTCCTCTTTGACGGACAAGGATATTGCCAGCTTTTACAAACTGTCCACCAAATCTTTTTACACCAAGTCTTTTAGCTTGGCTGTCTCTTCCATTTCTTGAGCTTCCAACACCTTTTTTATGTGCCATTTTATCCTCCCATGATTTCTTTTATCTTTACTTTAGTATACCATTGTTTGTGACCTTTAAGTTTATGAATAGCCTTTTTTGACGGAGGTCTGTATACAACAACTTTTTTATCTTTTGCAGTTTCAATCACTTCAGCTTTTACTTTTAATCCTTCAATATAGGGAGAGCCTATTTTAAGCCCTTCATTACCCTGAAAAAGCAACACCCTGTCAAACATTATTTCATTTCCTGGTTCAAGATCAATCTTTTCAATTTTTAATACATCTCCCACTTTAACCTTAAACTGTTTCCCACCTGTTTCTATAATAGCGTACATGAAAAACACCTCCTCATGGAATTACTTTATTCAATGGATATTCAACAAATCCTGAAGCACCTGCCTCTTTAAGCTTGGGTAAAAGCTCTCTCACTCTTTTTTCATTTATTATAACCTCTACTGCATACCAGTTTTCATCATAAAGCTGGGAAATTGTAGGAGAATGTAGAGAATTAAGCAGGCTGAGCACTTTTTTAAGAGAATCCTTTGGAACATTCATCTTGAGTCCTACCTTTTCTTCAGCCAGCAGAGCACCCTGAAGAAGCATTGCTATGTCTTGCATTTTTTTCTTCTTCCACGGATCTTTCCATGCACTTTTATTTGCAATAAAACGAGTAGTTGACTCAAGAATTGTTTCAATAACGCGTAGTTTATTTGCCTTTAAAGAAGCGCCTGTTTCAGTTAAATCAACTATTGCATCAGCAAGATAAGGAGGTTTAACCTCTGTGGCACCCCATGAAAAATAAACTTCAGCTTTAATTCCTTTAGATTTTAAGTATCTTTTTGTATATCCTACAAGTTCAGTGGCAATTCTTTTATTCTGCAAATCTTCAATAGTTTTTATTGAAGAGTCTTCTGGCACTGCTATAACCCACCTAACTGGTCTAAATCCTTCTTTTGCATATCTGAGTTCTGCGACTTCTATTACATCTACATTCTGTTCAAGAATCCAGTCATATCCAGTAAGTCCGCAATCAAGATACCCTTTTTCAACATAAACTGGCACTTCCTGAGCCCTGAGAAGCATGGCTGAGATTTCCTCGTCATCAATTACAGGATAATAGGATCTATGGGAAACATGTATGTTGTATCCTGCTTTTTTAAATAGCTTCAATGTAGTTTCTTGTAGGCTTCCCTTTGGCAGCCCGAGTTTTAATACTTTTTCTTCCATTCTGATTTAGACCTCCGAAATAAACTTAGAAATTTTAGTTTAAAATTTTTATGAAGTTTTCGTCAATGTTAACTCTCTCAAATGGTCTCTAAGTCGAAAAAAACAGATCAGATAAATTTCTATCCAAAGCATTTCAAATATTCAACTTATTAATCTTTAAAACATATTGCGTAAATTTGTGCACCTTTTTCTAGAGATTCCCCAGTAAGAATCATTATACAACTTGAAGAGTCTGATTGAATATAGCGTTTTATTCTATCCGGGTCTTTGAACTCACAGTATGCTGAATCAGATTTTGTTTTACACCGCAGTTGAGTGGGAAAAAGATTATTATCTAAATCCTCAACTGAATATGTTTCGCCTCCTGCAGCTCCTTGAAGAAATGTAAAAACTTTATCAAGTCCCAACATAGAAGACCGTCTAAGTTTATACATTATGATCTGACTTATTAATTTTTGTCCTTTGATAAAAAAACCTTTAAATTCACTCCATGAAGTGAAATTTACTTCTTTAGGATCTAGAATAACACTTATATATTGCCTACCTGTCAATGTCCCCTTTTGCCTACTTGCTTTGGCTTTGGTGATTGAAATTAAATCTCTATATTGTCCAGTTTTATCAACAGTATAAATACCATCCCATTCAGGCTCATTGATAGACGGTTGTGATAATTGTGACTGCGACATTGGAGTTGCCTGCTTTTGTTCTTTTAAAGTTTCTACTTGTTGTTGTGTATCTGATAAATTTTTAATCTTCTCGAAATTTTCTTTCATCTTTTGAATTTGTTCTTGTAGCTGTTTTTTTTGTTCTTCAGTTAGGGTAACTTCTTCAGCACTTGAATATTTAACGGATAAACAAAACAAGAAAATAAAAAGATAAATAATAGATAAAAAGCTGAGAAAAAATTTTTTAACCATATGTACAACACCTCCTACATGGTTTTTATTAAGCCCTTTAAAATAGCTTTTAACTTTTCCCACGTAAAATAAATCCATAGATTTTTTTATTATTTCCCCTGACATACAAATTAAACCATTATAATATTGTCTTGATAAATATTTTAACATTGTTAAAACCTTAAAAGAAAAGTGAAAGGTTTGAGTGAGAGGGAAATTCAGATTTAATTCTGATATTTTCGCCTGGGAAATTCACAGTTTTTAATTATATGTTACTGGGCTTCCGAAGCTTTGAGGATGAGAGCTGCAATTTCTAAGTGTTTTCCAACTTGAAAAGAAAGCAATGAATGACATAATAAAATAGTTCAAGGGTTCAATTCTGCAAACCACCGACCATCAAATTAAGAAGGCTTATTGCCTCACATAAAAATCTATTCGAAATTGATTTCATTGCCTCATATAAAAATCTATTCATATTTTATCCCTCTTACAGAAGTTGCTAATTTAAAAAGTTTGTCTTGAAGCTGTAAAATCCTTTCTCTTAACTCTGCAGGATTTAATTTTTCATAAATCTCCTTTAATTCCTCTTTTATTTCCAGTGCTACATCCAATACTCCAATTCTTCTGTTCCACATGACAATTTTCCAGTAAGGTCTTGATCTTGTAAAAACTATACCTTTTTCTTGACACCACGTTGTTCTTCCATCCCTTGTGGGTGCGAAAAGGAAAAAGCAGTTGATAGCTATCCAAAGGCTTTAAGTTTAGCAACCATTTGAGGAAGTAAAGCTTTAAGCCAAAGGATTTTAGAGGGAAATTTTTTAAAGAGGGGTAATTTCAGAAGCTTTTTTCTTAGAAGAAAGAAAGCATATGAGCGATTACTAAGATATTCCATTTATATGAGGCAACGAATAGAATTTCAAATAGATTTTTAATGAGGCAATTCGATTTTTTGATGCATATTGTTTAAAAATATAAAATGAGGAAGCAGTGGAATACCTCTTCATAAAACGCCAGAGTCTCCAGAAGAAAGAAAAAAACTTATTAGCAATATTATTAAACAACAGGAAGAACTTTTTGCACAAAGTATTGGATATATTCAAAGGTTAATGATTTATTATTTAATTGAGTGTGGCTACAGTCAAGAAAATATTGTGCTTAACAAAGGCTATGAAGTTGTTATTTCAGAGAAGGAAAAGGTTATAACTACTGTGGATATCCTTCTATGTGTCAGGGGTCTTGCCTCAGAGGTTCGTCATTTCGAGAAACTTATTGCAAGCAGAAGTATGGTTTTCTTATTGAAATCTGGAGAGATTACTCACATGCTTTGCAGGTTGGGGATGAAAAAAGTAGTTTTCGATGGTAGGACAAGCAAGGGTTTTCTATTTCTGTAGGCAATTTCAATGTCTTTCAGATATTTGCCAAAAAAATGATGATTTTGATATATTAATACTGTTCGGCGGCGTAGCTCAGCTGGTCAGAGCAGACGGCTCATATCCGTCGTGTCAGGGGTTCGAATCCCTTCGCCGCCATTTTTTATTTTATTATTGGTTCCATCTCAAGGGCAGGATGTCCGACCTTAGTGAGATAATCAATCAGACATTCAATATCTTCACAAACTGTTTCATCAGCAATCTTTTGAAAAAGCTCAGGCACACCTTCTTGTTCTGCTACTTTCTGAAAACTTTCTTTTATTCTTTCTTTCAATTCCTTTGGCATCCATACAATTCTTCTTATGCCTCCATCGCCTTTTAGAAACTTTCTTGAGGTAATGTAATTAACACCAACTCCCATAAATCCAGGGGTTTGCACTCCTCCACCAATCATTCCTGCAATTGTGGAAAACTTCATTCCAATAGGAGTCATACCACTGTATCCACGATTTACAATTAAAACTCCGTTTGCTTCAGGTGTAACTGCAACAATGCATTCAAAGCATCCGCACGAAGTCATGGGATTTTCCATGATGGAGTAAAGATTTATTGTCTGTATTTGTCCCCCAGAGTGTTTCTTCACATACTCATCAACTCCGCTGTATCTTCCATAGATAGGATCAATTAATTCACCTTTTTCAACAGGCTGATTCCCACCTGTTGGTTCAATCTCATAGGCTGCTTTTGCATCAAGCCATGTGAATGCTCCACATAAGCCGGGACGCTCAGGTGTAATCACACACACATGTTTTGGTGCAAAGCTCTGACATAGAAGACATGAATAAAATTTATCAACTTCCTCATCCGTAAGCCTGGCAAGTCTTAAATCTCTTCGTCTGTATTCTTGTCTTGCCTCCTCTCTCAGAGTTAGAATATCTTTTTCATCAACATAAAGCAAAACTTCAACTCTGTCAACGATACTTTTGAATCTTGCCTTTGTCATGCTCATTATTATCAATCCAAGATGTTCAAGGCTGATACCTGCTTGTTTTGCTTTTTTACTTATTCTTATCCAGTTTATATCCCTCTGACCAATATGCCAGAGCCCTTCAGCCTCATTTATGAATGTATGAATCTGGCGTTCAATAACAGGCTCAAAATCTTTCTGCATCTTTTTTCCTGCTACTTTAACAATAATTCCAAGGGGCATTCTTCCGCCCTGTTCATAGCGGTTACGCCAGTCTGTGCCGATTATCTCAACTTTTTCATCTTCAACCTCTGCAACATCCATCATTCTAACCCATTCAAAGGCAGGTGTTTTCTGTCCTCCAAACTCTATGAAAGTATCTTCTTTTCTAACTCTTTCACCTTCAAAGGCAGGACCATAGGAAACAGGAATTGAAGGTTTTTCAACAACTATCTTCAATCCCCTTGTTTCAATTGCTTTTCTGACAATCTTTGAGTAGTCTTTCTCCGCTGTTAAAAGAGGATATTCAGCTATTTCAGGAATTGAAACATCAGGAAGGCTCTGATCAGTTATCACAGGAATTGCAAGCACCGCTGCACCCAGTGCCATAGCAACTGCTTTTTCATTAAGACTTCCAAAAGAGATTGCAAAGGCATTAATTCTTTTTCTCACATATTCTATTATTGCATCTTTATCTCCTGCTGTCTGTCCTCCAAAAATCAAAGATGCTCTTACTGCCCAGTCAATAACAAAAACTGTGTGTTCTGTTTTTGTGCCAACAGGGACTATATAAGCTTCAAAGCCATGTCTTTGCCCTGACTTTAAAAATTCCTCTGCAACAGCACCAATTAGAAAAGTAAGAATTCTCTTTTCCTGAAGTTCTTTAATTATTGAAAGAAGTTTGTCACTGTCAAGTCTGCCAAGCAAAACTGCCACTGCAGGGATTCTACCATCAACAAGCTGAACTCCAAGCGTTCTCTGAATTGTATCTCCAAGAAATCCATAAAACTTAAATTCTGAGGATTTATCAATACTTTCAGTATTTATGTAATTCAGTGACAGAGCAATCTCAGAAAGATAAAGATAGTTCAATGATAGCGTTATCGCGTCAGTGGATTGAGTGAAGCTTTCCTTTATTCTTTCAAAAAATCTTTTGAGTTCAATGAGATTATTGATTTTAATTCCCTCAAGAGCATAGATAAGGGGAAGTCCATAGGTTGTATCGGGAAGTTCAAAGGAAAAGTTTTCTATCTTTTCTGAAATGGTGTTTTTTAGATTCTCTTCAGTTTCTTTCAATAAATCTTGCAGTGCCTTTTTTGCTATTTCAATGAATTCATCTATCATCCTTTACTCCTTATATAATTTCTTAAAAACGCTGGAATTCCACTTGCCTCCTTAGTTCCTACAATAACCCTCCATCCAGGAAGTTTATCCTCTATAGCACCTTTGAGCATAGCAACATATCCAGGAATTATGAGTTCCCTATGATTTAATTTTTCTTCAATTCCGCTTTCCTTTATAAACTGTGCAATTTTGCTTGCGGAAAACTTGCCTGCTGCCCATGCGGTAAGAACGCTCAAACCATCACAATCCATTATGGCAAGCCATGCAGGGACTTTGCTGTTTTCTATCTCGCCCTTTACAAGAAAATAAGTTAATGCAAAGTTGGTGGTAACTATTAATGGACTACTTGCATCAGGCTCTCCAACCTTGTATATGTCCTGCTTTACTTGCATCGGGACTTGAGGGTCTGAATATATATTCTGTCTTAATGTGAAAAGCACGAGATTTTTCCATCCTGTGATTTCATTCAGAACAACTATTGATGAATATTTAAGAATAGCCAGACAGGCAAGAACAGTTTCATAAAATGGGTCTTGTTCTCTGATAAGTGTCAGGACAGGATATCCCAGAGATTTAACTCTCTTTTTCAATGACGCTCGTCTTATTAATGTGTTGTCAGTAAGAAGTTCTATGGCTGTCTCGGGTTTTGTATCAATGAGTATTTCTTCAAATCCAAGGCTCTGAATTTTTTCAACCAATGGAATAACTTTTTCTATCCCCTTTGCTGTAACTGTTAATGGAACATTGTATTTTTTTGCTATACTTACCATTTCATCAATGTTTAATTCATTGGCTCCATAAATAACTGCTCTTATCTCTGATAAATCATTTAAAACCAGATCTGCAGAGTTAGGGGTAAAGGTTCCAAGAATTAAAGGTATCTGAGCTTTTACAATTTTTTCAGCTGCTTCTTTAAATCTTGAAGGGTCATTTGATTCATTTTCAAGAAAAATTGCATCAATTTTAAGTATTTCGCCAACTCTTTCTATTTGAGAATTCAAAACTGTATTCACTTTTTCATCTATGTTGCTATCAGTGTCTTTTATTTTTAATGCAAGCACTGTAGGATTGAAAAACTTTTTTTCATGCCTGAAAAGACACTGTTCTTCGCCGATTTTTATGGATTTATTTTGAGGTCCAAAAACAAATCCCCTTATTGGAGGAGTTGCAGCTTCTTTGAGCTTTGCCTTCACCTGCTCGGATGCCTCAGGACATTGTTCAATGTCTGCCTGACCCTGGGCAACCTTCATTGCAAAGGCAAGGCATGTGGGAAATCCGCATTTTTTACAGTTTATCTTTGGAAGAAGCTTAAATATTTCTATTCCAGTAAGTGCCATATAAGTCCTCAATAAATTTTTTTGTAATTTTTATTGCCTCAGGATGTCTCATTATCAAAAGCTCTGCTCCTGAAAGCAGAAATGAACAGGCTGTTACAGCTTCCCACATAATAGCTCTTTCATGAAGGCTTCCCCATTCAGGAATCTCTTCCTCAGTCGCTTGAGTTTCTTTTGTTTTCCATACATAAAAGCCAACATCAGCAACCATTGGAACACAAAGCATACTGTCTCCCTGAAGAAGTCCTGCAATTCTTATTCTTTCCATCACTGAATAGGTATACTCAAATCCGTATCCCAAAGCAGAACACATTGGATCTATAATTATCTTTTCTCTTGGAAATCCTATTTGCGTAATTAAAATATTTAACTGCTTTGCAAGATTTACATCAAGCTCAGACATGGCAATAAGACTATGACCTCCTGCCATTGCAGATGCAGCAATGGTTTTATAATTTCCTTCCTGTGCCTTTCCCACTATGCAGTTATATCCCCGTGAAGCCTCAGCAACAACAGGTAAAACCTCAGCGTCTTTTTCTATATGATTGCTTCCAAGAATAATCATTGGCAAGTCTATCTCAGATATAAGCTTTTTTACTGTCTGGGCAGCCTTGTCAGGTTTGGAATCTCTGCTGTCTGGATGAGTACTCATAAGCCTTAAAGCAATTGCTTCTGCACCAAGAGATTCACAGAATTTTGCCCATCTTACAGGGTCTTCCCATACTGAAAAGTAAACCCTGGCAAGTTCATCTGGATAGTCCTCAGGCACATCATCCTGAATTTCAAATGCGATCAAAGGCTTATGAGGAAACTCCCCTTCAAAAAAATGAAAGGGCAGTGCAGATTCTCCACCAAAAAAAGCTTTTTTTTCTCTGCCAAAAGTAATTTCAGGAAGTTTTCCTGAATATGTTTCCTTTGGGATTGAAAAGCTCATTTAACACCTCTAAATTTCAAGATAAGAATGGGCATAAAGGGTTTTGCCCATTATGACATCCACTGTTTTTATCGCATCAATAACTTCAGATGGATTTACAATTGCAGCGGAAAGACCTTCATACATAAGAAGGGCTAAAAAATATCTGTTTAGAATAGGTCTTACCTCTCTGGGACATCCATTTGAAAGATTACTAAGTCCTACAATTGTCTTCATAGGAGGGTCATTGAGCTCCTGAAAAAGCTTTATAGCACGGAGTACTTCCTTTGCCTGATTTTGAGATGTTGATATCTGTAGAACCAGTGGGTCAAGATATATATCTTCTAAAGGAATCTCGTATTCCGCTGCCTTTTCCATAAGCTGAACAGCTATTTCAACCCTTTCTTCAGCATCTCTTGGAAGTCCACCCTTGCCAACAGTAAGGGCAATTATGGGAGCATTGTATTTTGCTGCAAGTTCAAACATTATGAATCTCTCAGGATCAAGGGATGCTGAATTTATTAAAGGCTTTCCCCATTTATTGTTGTGAATTCTTAATCCTGCCTCCATTGCCTCTGGATTTGTTGTATCAAGAGATACAGGAAGCGGCACTGCTTCCTGAATAGTTGTAACCATCCACTCCATAAGAGCCTCTCCATCGTCCTCAGCAGGACCAATGTTTGCCTCTATCATGTGAGCTCCAGCCTTCCACTGCTCAATGGCAATCTGCTGAATGGGTAGTTTGTCTCTCTTTAAAATTGCTTCACGAACTCTTTTTGATATAATAGTTAATCTTTCTCCGATAATCAGCATCATTCCTCCAACAAAAGTTTAATAAAAAATTTTAACACAATTAAACAGAAATTTTTGGAGTTTTCGATTTTTCTGTTGAAATAAAAAAAGTTATGGGATGACAAAATCAAAAAAGATAAAGTGATGCTTTCTGTGTTATTCCAGAGAGATTTCTTACAGGTGGTAGTAAGGAATATCCCTGAGGAATATCTAAATTAAACAGAGGCTGTAGACAAAAAAGTGATTCCCCAAAAAGTCGGAAACTTTTTGGGGAAATTTAATTAGTTTGCAGATTCTAAAGAAACTAAAGCACTATTAATTTTTTTCATCAATCTTGATATTTTTCTTGATGCTGTATTTTTATGAATTACGCCTTTTGAAGCAGCTTTGTTGATAATTTTTATTGCTTCCTTCAGTAAAGTCTGAATTGTTTCTTGATTTTTCTGCGCAATTGCTTCTTCAACCTTTTTAATGGAGGTTTTAATTCTTGTCCTCCATGCCTGATTTCTTAATCTTCTTTTTTCATTCTGTCTTATTCTTTTTAATACTGACTTGCTTCTTTTCTTAATCGTTGATCTTTTGGTTGCCAAATTCCCCTCCTATATGAGTATTAATTTTTTAAATTAGCATAGTTTTCATAATTGTTTCAATATCTGTTAAAATTATTTCATGTTAAAATTTGGGATATCGCCCTGTCCAAATGATACTTTCATATTTTTTGGAATAATTGAAAAAAAAGTAAACACCCAGGGACTTAATTTTGATTTTGTTATTGAAGATGTGGAAACTTTAAATTCTCTCTGCCTTGAAAAAGCTCTTGATATTTCAAAGATTTCATCCCATGCCTTTTATTATCTTAAAGAAGATTATGAAGTTATTCCATCAGGTGGAGCTTTATCAGAGCAGGGTCCTGTAGTGATTACAAAAAATCCTGAAAAACTTAAAAATCTTTCCACTATTAAACTCGCTCTTCCAGGAAGGTTTACAACTGCCTCTTTGCTTATGTGGTTTTACTGGCAAAAAAATTTTACTGACAAGAAATATATGGTGGAATTCATGCCTTTTTATGAAATCATTGATAAAGTAACTGAACAAAAAGCAGACTTAGGAGTTTTAATTCATGAAGGAAGATTTATATACTCTTTGAAAGGACTACATTTAGTTGCTGATCTCGGAGAGTTCTGGATAAAGGAGTGTTCTTTGCCAATCCCTCTGGGTTGTATTGTCTGCAAGAAATCATTGAGTATAAAAGAAACTGTTAACAGAATTATTAAAGAAAGCTTACATTACGCTTACTGTCATTTTGATGAAGCTGTAAAATTTACTAAAAAATATTCTCAGGAACTTAATGAAGAGGTAATAAAAATGCATATTCAAACATATGTAAATGAATTTAGTTTTGATATGGGACAAAAAGGTATAATGGCAATAAATGAATTAATCAAAAAAATACCCGAGGATGGAATATGGTCATAGATGAATTTACCAGAGAACCAAGAATTGCTTATTTTTCAATGGAAATCGGAATAAGGCCAGAGATGCATACTTATAGCGGCGGACTTGGCATTTTAGCCGGAGATACTTTAAAATCAGCTGCTGATTTAAGAATTCCTATGGTAGGCATTACTCTTATTCACAGAATGGGATATTTCAAACAGGAACTCGATCCCTTTGGAAGGCAGATTGAACATCCTGATCCATGGGATATTGAAAAATATTTAACTAAACTTGATGTAATTGTTACAGTGACAATAGAAAACAGACCAGTTTATATAACTGCATGGCTTTATGTTATAGAAAGTGGAACTGGTGGAAAAGTGCCAGTGCTTTTTCTGGATACAGATATCTCAGAAAACGACCCTCAATCAAGAACTCTCACACACTATCTTTATGGAGGAGATCTGCAGTATCGTCTTAAGCAAGAAATAATTCTTGGCATAGGAGGAATAAAGATTCTTGATGAGCTTGGTTTTGAAATTAAAAAATATCATATGAATGAGGGACATTCAAGCTTTTTAACATTGGAACTTCTTCAGAGATTTAAAAGACCCATTGAAGAAGTATGGTCTGATGAGCTTGTATGGGATACTGAAAAAGTAAAAGACCTGTGTGTCTTTACAACCCATACTCCTGTTGCTGCAGGACATGACAGATTCCCATATGAAGTGGTTCAAAAAATAATGGGAGAAGTAGTTCCATTATGGTTATTAAAAAAACTTGCAGGAGATGGAATGCTTAATATGACTTTGCTTGGATTTAATCTTAGCGAGTTTATAAATGGTGTTTCAAAAAAACATGAAGAAGTCTCAGAAAAAATGTTTCCTGGTTATGAGATACATGCAATAACAAATGGTGTTCATTCATATACATGGGTGTCAGAGCCGTTTAAAAAACTTTACAATAAATATCTTCCTGGATGGGCAAATGAACCTGAAATATTTGTGCGAGCATGGAGAATTCCTGAAGAAGAATTATGGGATGCCCATATGCAGGCAAAAAAACATTTAATTGACTATGTAAATAGACTCACAGGTGCAAATTTAAACTACGATACCTTTACAATAGGATTTGCAAGAAGGGCAACACCTTACAAAAGAGCTGACTTGTTAATTTCAGATCCCGAGCGCCTTGCAATTATTGGAGAAGGAAGAATTCAGATTATATATGCTGGAAAAGCACACCCAAAAGATGAAGGTGGAAAAAAGCTTATACAAAAAATTTTTGAAGTAAAAGAGAGATTGAAAGACAAGCTCAAAATAGTCTATCTCCCAAATTATGATATGGCAATGGCAATGAAACTTGTTGCAGGAGTTGATATATGGCTTAATACTCCTCAGAAACCCTATGAAGCATCAGGCACTTCTGGAATGAAAGCATCCCACAATGGCGTTCCCAACTTAAGTGTGCTTGATGGATGGTGGATTGAAGGCTGGATTGAAGGTTATACTGGATGGGCTATTGGAACTCTTGAAGAAAGTTCTGACCCAAAAAGAGACGCTGAAGATTTATATTACAAACTCGCAAATGAAATTTTACCTTTATTTTATGAAAACCGTCATATATGGATAAAGATAATGAAAAATGCAATAGCTTTAAACGCCTATTATTTTAACACGCATAGAATGGTCAGATTTTATGTAACTGAAGCTTATATAAGATAAGCTCTATCCAAAATACCACTTTAATATCTTTTCACCTAAAAACAGACATGTCAATGCACCAAGTGAAAGAAATGGTCCAAAGGGAATTTTTCGGTTTCCTGTTTTTTTTAACATTATTATGCCAACTATTGAACCTATAAAACTTCCTATAAAAATTGTAAGCAATGCTGCCTTCCATCCAAGAAAGGCTCCCACTGCACTATTAAGCTTTATGTCTCCTCCTCCCATCCCTCCTCTGCTTATTAAAGAAACAACTAAAAGACTCCCTCCTCCAACACCTATGCCAATTAAGGAATCTTTAATGTGTTGAGTGAGGTTTAATGAATTATGGGGCAGAAAAGATAAAATAAGTCCAAGAAAAATCAAAGGAATTGAAATCTGATCTGGAATAATTTGAAAATCAAAGTCAATAAATGAGATAACTATCAGAGCTGAGATAAAAATCAAAACAAAAGGTAGAGAAGGATTTAAACCAAATTTCAAATATGCTAACAAATAAAAAATACCATTTAATAATTCCACAAAAGGATATCTTAAAGATATTTTTGCTCCACAATAGGCGCATCTACCTCTAAGAAACAAAAAGCTAAAAACAGGAATATTATGCCACGGCTTGATTGAATTCCCACAGGAAGGACAGTAAGAAGAAGGTTTTAGCAATGATATTTTTCTTGGAATTCTATAAATACATACATTAACAAAAGAGCCAACCACAAGCCCAAAAATCAATATCAGAATTTCCACCTGCTGAGGTCCTCAAGTTCACTTAATTTTTTCTTTCTATCCTCTATCTGAGCTTCAATTTCTCTTATTTGTCTTATTAGACTTGATATGTTTTCACTTTCTTTAATATTTAAATTCTCATTCCATGATTCATATATTTCTTTGCCAATAGATTTAAGGAATAAATCTCTTTTCAAGCTTAATTTATTTATTTCACTAATGAGTTTCAAAACATTTAGCTCAATTTTTACTCTCTGAGAAAGCACCTCTGCCCAGAACTTAAATGTTTTAAGCCCCTGTAAAAAATCTCTTTTAATTATTTCAAGCAATTTTCAGCCCACCTGATCAAGATGTCTTATTTTAAGCTTAACACCCATAGAATTTGCAATCTCTTCACATTTTCTAATATCCACTTCCTTAAGATCAACAACTGTTACCTGAACATTTGGAACATATTTTTTTGCATCTTTTATAAATTCTATAACTGCTTCATAGGCATCAGGATTTGAAGGATTACAAATCCTGTTATAAGTTTCTTTATCCTGTGCATTTAGACTTATTGAAATTGAATCAATCAATCCTGCAAGTTCAGGTAAAATCTTTCTTCCATGAATAAGATTTCCCTGTCCATTTGTATTTACTCTTACTTTACCTCCATTGTCTTTTATCCATTTTGCAACTTCCTTAATTAGATCAAGTCTTAAAAAAGGCTCACCATAACCACAAAAAACAATTTCTTTATATTGCTTTGGATCTCCTATTGCTTCAATAAGTTCCCGAGCTGATGGTTCTCTTTCAAGCCTTAAATTGTGTCCTTTTACATAGTCAGTGTGAAATCTTACGCAGAATCGGCATATATTTGTACATCTGTTTGTCACATTTAAATAAAGAGTATTTCTGATTTTATAAGCAATCTCTCCTTTAGGAAGCTCTCCAATGCGAAAAAGTTTGTTCACATTTACAGTAGTTATTCTGTCAATATCTTCAACTGTTACTGCTCTTAATTCTGCCAATGCTTTTGCTGTATAAATTAAAAAAGCTGGTTCATTTCTTCTGCCTCTCTTTGGTTCAGGAGCAAGATATGGTGCGTCTGTTTCAATCATTAAGTAATCATCTGGAATAAACTGAGCAACTTCTTTAATCTTTTTTGCATTTTTAAAAGTAACAACTCCAGAAATTGATATAAAAAATCCCATTTCAATGGCTTTTTTTGCCTGAGAAAGACTGCCACTAAAACAATGCATAACTGCCTTGTGGACATTTTGCTCTTTTAAAATAGCTACAGTATCATCAAAGGCTTCTCTTGAGTGAATTACTACTGGAAGGCCTATTTGACGGGCAAGCTCAAGTTGCTGAATAAAAGCATACCTTTGAACATCTCTTGGAGAATGCTCATAGTGGTAGTCAAGACCTATTTCTCCAATACCCACAACCTTTGGGCGTCTGCTTAATTCAAAAATTTTTTTTAAGACTTCCTCATTAAAATCCTTTGCATCATGAGGATGAATCCCCACTGTTGCATAAACCATAGGATATTGCTCTGCAATTTTTACAGCTTCATCAAGGCTTTCAATATCTGAGCCAATTGTAATAATTGTATTCACACCAGCATCATAGGCACGCTGAATTACATCAGGAATTTCTTCCTTAAACATTTCAAGATGGCAGTGGCTGTCAATCATGCTCCAAACTTCCTCAATCTCAATGTATTTGCTAAAACCATTGGCATAATTGCTGTGGCTGGAATTATTCCAAGCTCACCCTTCAGGCATTCTCTTTCTGTAAAGGCATTAACCGTGCCGCCAAGAACATAGGGAGACTTTATCAGTAAAGGAACAGGATGCCAGCTGTGGGCTTTAAGCAAACTTGGAGTACTATGATCTCCTGTAATAACCACTGTATCAGGATTTAATGAAATGATTTCAGGAAGAAAGCTGTCAAATTCTTCAATTTTCTTTATTTTACCTTCAAAGTTTCCATCTTCTCCGAATGAATCAGTTTTTTTAATGTGCACAAAAATAAAATCATAATCCTTATAGACTTTTTTGAGCATTTCTACTTCTTCCTTGATGTCACCCTCAACAGGCAAAGTTTCCATACCAAGAAGTCTTGTAATTCCCCGATACATTGGATATACTGCTATGGAGCATGCTTTAAGTGCGTATTTTTCTTCAAAAGAAGGAATGTGGGGCAGGGCAGAAAAACCTCTTAAAAGCACATAGTTTGCTCTTTCTTCATTTTTTAAAATTTCTTCTGCTTTTTTAATGAATTTTTTAGCTATCTCTGAAACTTCTTTTGATTCTTCATTTAATGCTAAAGGCTCTGCTGGTGGCTTTCTCTCTTTCTGAGGATCAGTATCAGTAACCATTGCATTGTTTTCATTAATAACTTTTGGAAAACGCATTACAAGACAAAATCTATGTTCCTTCCCTGGCTTTAAAATAATTTCCACTCCATCAATTTCTTTTATCTGATTTGATAATCTCTCAGTGAGCTCTATATTTTTCTCAGTAGGAATTCTTCCTGCTCTTCTGTCAACAATTATGCCATTTTTAATAGTAGCGTAATTACATCTTAATGCAACATCAGTTTTTTTTAGTTCTATTCCAAGTCCCAGCGCTTCAAGAACACCTCTACCAATTTCATACTGAAGTGGATCATATCCAAAAACTCCAAAATGTCCGGGTCCGCTTCCAGGTGTTATTCCATAATATACAGGAATGTGAAGCCCGCAAGCTGAAACCCTTGCAAGAGCATCAAGATTTGGCTTGTTTGCAGCCTCAAGCTCTGTTTTCCCATTTATAGGAAGACCTCCAACTCCGTCAAGTATTACAAAAACTATTTTCGTGTTGTTTTTTTGGACTAAAGATGATATATCCATAAAGCACCTCTTAAATCAGGATAATTAATAATAACAAAAAAGAGTTTAAAAGGAAAACCTTATTGACAAATTAAGATTTTTTAAGGATAAAATAAAACTCATGCAGATTATTGATTTCCATACCCATGCTTTTCCAGAGGAAATTGCTGAAAAGGCAATAAAAAAACTTGAGCAAAACAGTAATGTTAAAGCATGCCTTAATGGAAGCCTTGATGATCTTATTCGTTCAATGGATAAAAATCATATAGCAAAATCTGTCTTGTGTAATATTGCCACAAAGCCAGAACAGTTTAATTCAATTCTTAGATGGAGTGATAAAATTCGCTCTGAAAGAATCATTCCTCTGCCATCAGTTCATCCTGAGGACAAAGAAATTAAATCGCATATAAAGTTGATAAAAAAAGAGGGATTCTGTGGAATAAAAATGCATCCCTTTTATCAAAACTTTGCAATTGATGATGAGCGGGTTTATCCCATTTATGAAGCATTGATAGAAAATGATCTGGTTGTTGTGATGCACTGCGGTTATGATATAGCCTTTCCTGAGTGGGACATTGCCTGCCCTCAGAGAATAATGAATGTAATAAATAAATTTCCAGGTTTAAAATTTATAGCAACCCATCTTGGAGCATGGAAACAATGGGATGAAGTGGAAAAGTTGATGATTGGAAAGCCAATATATATGGAAATTTCTTTTTCTTTTGGATGGATGCCTGATGAAAAAATTAAGGAATTGATACTTAAGCATCCATCAGATTATGTGCTTTTTGGAACCGATTCTCCTTGGGCTGACCAGGGTAAAGAAATTGAAAATCTAAAAAAACTCGGTCTTGAGCAAGAATTTTTAGAGAAAATTTTCCATCTTAATGCAGAAAATCTACTCAGATGCTGACAAAACTTCCCAAGGTTTTTATCTTAAGTTTAAAAGATTTTTATAAGGATGAAGGAGTTTTTTTGAGTTCTTCCCTTGCTTTTTTTTCAATTTTATCAATTATTCCTCTAAGTATATTTGTTGTCAATGTTTTGGTTAATGTAATCCAGGAAGAAAGAGTTATAAAATTTGTTTATTTAAGGTTAATTTCTTTTTTCCCTGAGGTAGAACTGGAAATGATCAAGGAGTTGAGAAAGATTTTAGCTTCAAAGGAGGTAAGTAGTATCTCACTTCTTCTTTATGGCATTTTTTCTTTACAGCTTTTTACAGCAATTGAATTTTCTCTTAATAAAATTTTCAAAAGCAACAGAAAAAGACATTTTCTAATGTCCTTATTTATGTCCTTTTTTATAATTCTTTTAATAACACTGACTGTGGCATTATCCTTTGCTCTTACTTACCTTATAAGAGTTTTTAAACCTCTTGGATTTTATTCACTTAGCACACTGCTTATTTTTTTTATAAGATATATCCTTCCTTTTGTGATCATGTTTGTTATTGCTGCTTTACTTTATAAAATTTTACCAAGCAAAAAAATTAAGCTGAGTGCAATTTTAACAGGAGCTGCAGTTACAACTTTGTTAATAGAAATTGCTAAATATGTTTTTGCCTATTATGTTACACATATAATCAAAATAAGCAGTCTTTATGGCTCTGTATCTACTTTTCTTGCACTTCTCATGTGGCTGTTTTATGGGTGGGCAGTTTTTCTTTATGGTGCAGAATTTATAAAACACATTGAAAATAAATGAAAATAGCTTTAACCATAGGTGCTTCTGATCCAACATCTGGAGCAGGAATTCAGATGGATTTAAAGGTTTTTCATTCTTTAAAAATTTATGGAATTAGCATAATAACTGCTGTTACTGCTCAGAGCACATCAGAGTTTTTTTTAACTTATCCTATGCCAGTGGAAGTAATAGAAGCCCAATTTGAAACTTTACTGAGAGATATGAAACCTGATGGAGCAAAAACAGGCATGTTTTACAGTAAAGAAGCACTCCTGTGCGTAATTGAAAAAATTAAAAAATTCAATATAAAAAAATTCGTTGTTGATCCTGTGATTATTTCTACTCTGGGAGCTAAATTAATAGAGGATGAAGCATTAAAAATTCTCAAAGAACAGCTCATTCCACTTTCAATGGCTGTTACCGCAAACATTCCAGAGGCAGAAACAATTACAGGAGTAAAAATTGAAAAAGTTGATGATGTTTATCAAGCATTAAAGAAACTTTATGAGATGGGAACAAGCCTTGCAATAGTTAAGGGAGGACATTTTAAAGAAAAAACAGTTGACATACTTTATGATGGGGAAAATTTTTATAAAGCAGAAGATGAAAAATATTGTGGTGAATTTCACGGTACAGGATGTGCTTTTTCTTCAGCTTTTCTCTCATTTTTATGTCTTGGATATGAACCAGATGAAGCTTTAATGAATACAAAAAATTTTGTTAAAAATGCCATCAAAAATGCATTAAAATTAGGTCATGGGATGAGGTTATTGAAAATAGATTGAAAGCAACAAGATTAGAGCTTGTTTAATAAAAATAATTCACTCTGTGACCAAGCATACCAGAGACAAAGACGAGAATGAACAATCCCACTATGATCATCATGGTAGCTTCCGCTTCACCCTCATTTACCTCCCTTTTTCGAGTTCCTCCTTAACTTTCTCAAGCCTCTCCTTATCAACCTTTTCAAACTCCTTGAACTTTTCTGGTGGCTGAAGCCTCATTGCCTTTTCATCCATCACATGGGCAACAATAACCTCTTCAATACCAGCACCTCTTAGACCTTTAAGGTATTGGAGGGCATATTCTGCACAATCTGACCAGT